>JANXQE010000045.1 GCA_025356925.1 Limisphaerales bacterium
TATCGCAGCGGAGGCGATGTCGAGCGGGGCCTCTCACTCGGGGTGGGCTACCTGGGCTGCGACTTCTCGCTTGAGAACGGGGCCTATCGCATCAAGCACATTGTCAAAGCGGCAGTCTGGGACACCGAAGTGCGGTCGCCGTTGCTGCAGCCGGGCCTGACGAACGTGCATGAGGGCGATTACTTGCTCGCGGTCAACGGCCAACCTCTCGACGTGACGGAAGACCCGTGGGCGGCGTTCCAGGGCCTGGCTGACAAGCCGGTGTTCCTGACCGTCAACGACAAACCAGCGCTGGTTGGGGCGCGAGAGGCGCTGGTGCAAACGCTCGGCAGCGAAGAGCGCTTGCGCAACCTGGCCTGGATCGAGGAGAACCGGAGCCGCGTCGAGCAACTTAGCAAGGGCCAGGTCGGGTATGTGTATGTGCCGGACACGAGTATCAACGGCCAGAATGAGCTGGTGCGGATGTGGCGCGCCCAGGTTACCAAACCGGGCCTGGTGATTGACGAGCGCTTTAACAGCGGCGGCCAGATCCCGGACCGCTTCATCGAGTTGCTCAACCGCCCCCTGCGCAATTACTGGGCCGTGCGCGATGGCAAGGACTTCACGTCGCCGCCGGTGACCCACCCCGGCCCCAAGGCAATGCTCATGAACGGTTGGAGCGGCTCGGGCGGCGATTGTTTCCCCTTCTATTTCAAGCAGTCCGGGCTGGGGCCGCTGATTGGAATGCGCACCTGGGGCGGCTTGATCGGCATCACCGGCGCGCCGCAGTTGGTGGATGGCGGGAGCGTGACGGTGCCGTCCTTTGGGATCTACAGCACCAACGCCCAATGGATCATCGAAGGTTACGGTGTGGACCCGGACATCGAGGTGGTGGATGACCCCGGCGCAATGGCTCGGGGCGGGGACCCGCAGCTTGAGCGTGCCGTCGCCGAGGTGATGAAGCAGTTGCGCCAACACCCGCCGCGTGCAGTCAAGCGGCCGGCCTATCCGAAGCGGCCGGGGGTGTGAGCGTTGGCTTGGGGCGAAGACTCCGGGGAACTTCAGTGAGTCATGCGGGCGGGCGAAATCCGAGACCCGAAGGCCGAGATCCGAAAGAAGGCCGAAGGCCGAAATCCGAAAAAGGAACGCCGGTGTCCTGGCAGACGAAGAGAGGCTATATTCATTCGTTACTTTCTCCAGATTGCGCCGAAGATGAGGTTCAGTTCCTTGGTTTCGCGCCACAGGACTCGGGCTTTTGCGGTGAGATTAGGTTCCGCAGTAGTTATCATACGAAGAAAGAACATTGCCTCCTTGGATTCCTTGCGGCAGGTGCCGATCTTCTGTTTAAACTCCTTGCCTGAAACCGAGTCGTCCGCCTCACAATAGTTGGCTCCCACACTGGTTCCTGCGCCGACTAGTTGGGAGATCAACCGATCATTTACAGGTTTATGCGGGATCGTTTTTGCGAACCGGATGATCGCCTCGCCAAACAGCACCGTACGTTCATCCAACGGCTGCAAAGGACGATCCAAGCTGTCCTCCCGGAGCACCAAAGCATTGCTGTCGGGTTCGTCTCCCCGCACCCAGAAGCTCGAATCCAATTCCGACTCTCGCTGCGCGGACCCCGATTCGGATTTCGGCCTTCGGGTTTCTTTCGGGTTTCGGCCTTCGGCCTTCGGGTTTTGAAGCGGAGCGTTCATTTCACCTCAATCGCCCCATGGGGGCACGCTTCCCGGCACGAATCACAGCGGGTACACTTTTCCAGATCGATGACGTGCCGCTGGTATGGGGTCATAGGAATGGCTTCGACGGGACAACGTTGGGCACAAATTGTGCACCCGGTGCAGTTATCGAGGATGCGGTACTTGATGAGGGCGGTGCATTTGCCGGCGGGGCAGCGGCCCTCCAGGTGGGCCTCGTATTCTTCGCGAAAATACCGGAGCGTCGAGAGCACCGGGTTGGGAGCGGTTTTGCCCAAACCACAGAGGCTGCCTGCGCCGACTTGATGCGCCAACACCTCGAGTTGCGCCAGATCCTGTCGCTGACCTTTGCCGGCGCACAGGCGCTCGAGAATATCGAGCATCCGCCGCGTGCCAATCCGGCAAAACGTGCATTTGCCGCAGGACTGGTCCTGGGTGAACTGTAGAAAATAGCGCGCGATATCGACCATGCACGTGGTGTCGTCCAGCACCACCAAGCCGCCGGAGCCCATGATCGCGCCGACCTCGCGCAGCGATTCGAAATCCACCGGCGTGTCTGCCAGCCGTGCCGGGACACAACCGCCCGATGGCCCGCCAATCTGCACCGCCTTGAATCGGCGACCGGGTCGCGCGCCTCCGCCAATCTCGTCAACGATTTCGCGAATGGTGGTGCCCATCGGGATCTCGATGAGGCCGCCGCGCTGGATATTGCCGGCCAGCGCGAAGACTTTGGTGCCTTTGCTCGCTTTCGTGCCGTAAGCGGCAAACGCTTGCGGACCATGCCGCACAATCCAGGGGATAACTGCCAAAGTCTCGACGTTGTTAATGATGGTGGGCTTGCCCCACAGGCCTTCCTGCGCCGGAAAGGGTGGACGCAACCGGGGCATCCCGCGCTGACCTTCCACCGAAGCGATGAGCGCCGTTTCTTCGCCACAAACGAAAGCCCCAGCTCCCTCCTTAATCGTCAAGCGCAAGGGGAACTCCGAGCCCAGCAGCCGCTCGCCCAACCAACCGCGTTTGGCGCAAAGCTTCAGAGCAGCTCGGACGCGTTTGACAGCCAGCGGATATTCATGCCGGATATAAAAAATGCCCTCGTGGGCCCCGACAGCCACGGCCGCGATGGCCAGGCCTTCGATGATCCGGAAAGGAAACGATTCCAGCAGCATGCGATCCATGAACGCGCCCGGGTCGCCTTCATCTCCGTTGCAAATCACATATTTCGTTGCTCCCGGCTGCTGACGAGCCAAACGCCATTTGGAGCCGGTGGGAAACCCACCGCCGCCGCGCCCGCGCAAGCCTGACGCTTCGATTAGTTTGATAAGCTCCTCGGACGAGAGGTTTGCCGTGCCGTTACCGGTCGTGGTCCCAGGGGGCCGAACTCCGAGGCAGCGGGCCAGGGTGGCAAATCCGTCGTGTGCGACATACTCATCCAGATCGAGCGGGTCAATTTCAGCGAAGTGCTCGGTGGCAATGTGCACCTGGCGATCGAGAAAAGCGTCCACCGTCGGTTCGTGAATATCCAGTTCAGCGGCGGCAATGACATCGGTGTCTTGGTCCAGGAGCAACGCGTCAAGCGCTTGGGTCCACACACGCGACAGCCTTTGGACCAAACCTTTCGGACGAAAATGATCGAGCAGGAGCTTGCGGGCGTCCGCCTCGCCCAATCCTGCGTAAAACTTGCTGGGTTTCCCAGGCTGGACCACCTCGAGCATGGGTGTGCGATGACACATGCCGACGCAACCGACGCGTTTGATGGCCACGTTGGCCCCGGTTTGGGCCACCGTTTGCCGCAACGCATGAAACAGGCGGTCACTGCCCTTGGCCATGCAACACGAACCGAGCCCAACGTGGATCCGGGCTGATCCGTCGGCCGCGCGCAGCGGTTCTTCCGTCGAAAGGGTGGAAGCTTCCTCGTTCTCTTGCTCGAGGAAATCGGAGATGATCTGCGGCGCGCGCTCGGCGGTGACGTGGCCGGAAGTGTTCTCACCGATGCGCACCACGGGGGCCAGGGTGCAGCACCCCAGACAGGCGACTTGTTCGATCGTGAACAAATCCTTATCATCGGTATCTGTGCCCGACCGAATCCGCAAATGCCGCCGCAACGTGTCTTCAACGCGTTCAGCCCCCGTCACATGGCAGGCGGTCCCATGACACACTCGCACAACATGCCGGCCAACCGGCTTGTGTCGGAACATGTCATAAAATGAAGACACGCCCGTTATTGACGCGGGTGTAATTTCAGTCACCTCGCTAATCCGGCGCAGCGCTTCCTCGGGCAGGTACCCGTAGTGGTCCTGCATGGCTTGAAGAATCGGGATCACGGCATCGGGCGAGCGGCCGACGCGGTCGACGACCTCGTCAACAAATTGTAGGTCAGCCGACATGATAGGAAACCCGAAGGCCGAAATCCGAAGGCCGAAAGAAGGCCGAAATCCGAAATCCGAAACTCAAGAGGCCGTGAGCCATGGTCCATATCGGAGTAATGGAAAAACGCCTCGCCATTCGAGTTTCGGGCTTCGGCCTTCTTTCGGCCTTCGGATTTCGGCCTTCGGATTTCAGGTTCATTTTGCCGCTCGGATGTTGCCCGGCGAGGTGGCCAGGCACCAAAGGTTCGTCACTCCCCGCAAAATGATTCTGTTGTCAACGATCGCCGGGCTCGCGTGGAAAATATCCGGCATCTCGGTGCGGAAGACTTCTTTATATTGGCGCCCGGCTTCGGCCACAATCGCCGCGCCCTTCTGGCCGAAAACATACAGGCGATTTCCCGCCAGGCTCGGAGAGGAGTGGCACTCGATTTCAAGGTCATGCTCCCATTGTTTCTTGCCGTCTTTGGCGTCGAGGCACGTCAACACTCCCGGCGTTGTCAGGGCGAATACCAGCTCGCCATTGCTCACCGGGCTCGTGACATCGGGCACGTTGTCCTCGGTAGTCCAGGCAACCTGCGTTTTCGTCACGTCTCCGCGGCCATCCGGACGGATCGCCAGCAACTTATCCGACGGGCTCGGCACCAAAACCAAGCCGCCTGCGAACACAGGTGAGGGAGTGATTTCGCCGCTGAGACACTCGGCATGCCATAGTTCGACTCCATCGGTGAGGCCATAGGAAATCGCCCACGGAATCGCCAGCGCAACTACCTGCGGTTGGCCTGCGCCCTCGAACGTAATGGGCGTTGCCCAGGAGCTGCCGACTTTGCGCGGGGTCTGCCAGACGAGTTGGCCCGTGCGGCCGTCCAGGGCATAAAGCTTCGACTTGCCGTCTTCGCTCTCGCCTTGGTCAAGCAATACAATCAGTCGATCCCTCCAGGTCGCGAGCGAACTGGCATACCCATAAGGGTTTTTTAAAGGACCAAAACTCTTGGACCACACCGGCTTTCCCTCCAGCGTGAACGCCGCCACGTCGCCCGTGGCAAATATCGCGTACACTCGCCGACCATCCGTCGCCATCGTCGAAGCGGCGTAACCGGTGGTTTCAGGAATCTCCGCCGCCTGAGCCGGGCTCCCGGGAACATTGCCCACCGGCTGACGCCAAATCAGGTGGCCGTTGGAACAATCGTAGCAAAATACTTCCCGTTTCGCAGAATCCCCTCCGGAAAAGTAGAGCCGGCTGCCCCAGATGATCGGGGAGTTAAAGCCCGGGGCTGGCACCGGGGTTTTCCAGGCGATGCCGGCGCCGGTCTTGGGATCCCAGCCTGCCGGCAGATTGGTTGCGTCCGAAACGCCGTTTCCCCCCGGCCCACGAAAGCGCGGCCAATTTCGGCGCAACTCCTCCACCGAGGCGGCATCGACGTTGGCAACTGCCGCGCTAGCCTGCGCGGCTGCCAACGAATTGTCGGAGCCAGGTTTCTCGGACACCGGCGCGCTTCCCCCGAGGCTCAGGAGGAGCAGCAGGCCACCTGCCGTCGCTCCAGTTGCGCTTACCGCCCAGCGAGCAATCTTTGCGGCTTTCGCAGGGTCGGTGGCTCCCGAGCTTGGTTTTGGCATGGGCGGCTGTTTCCGATACCGCGCGCATTGCGCGGCCGCGATCAGGAAGACAACCACGCCTCCAATCAGCAGGTAAGCTCCCGAAGCGGAGCGAGAGAGCTGCCGAAAATAGCGCGCGCGCAGTTCGAGATCCAACGCGCGTATTCCCCTTTTCGTCGGCTCGTCGCTGGGATTGAGTCGGAGTTTCTCTTTTAATTCCTTCAGGTCCGGAGACTTTAGCGGGTCGATGGCGCTCGCATTGAGATGCCCGGCCAGCATCACCAGGGAAACCGCCAGAGAAAATATGCCGGCAACCGCTCGCACCGTGCGCCAGGCCGCTTCAGCGCCACGAGGGCGCGGCTCGCTCCGAGTCTTGGTCGGCATTCCTGGTAAAATCGTTTTGAGTGTTCGATCTTGCATCACTCATGTTAGCGCGAGGGGCCCGCGCCAGCTAGCCTCAAGCAGATGAACGGGTGTTTTCATTTTGCGCAGTGCTCGGCGGCGGGCTCCAACTCGACGGCCACGGCACCCGGATCGGAAAAGGATAACGGTTGCACTCCCCGGCGGGCCAGTTCGTTGGGACAGAACTCGAAACAGCGGGCACACGCGAAACAATCACCGCGCTCGGGCTCGTAATCGGTCCGACGCCGGTGCAACGAAAGACTAATCAGCTTGATGCCAACGACCGCCCCGATCCAGGCTCCGAAGAGCAAACTCCCAATCGCAAACTTGCGCC
>JANXQE010000475.1 GCA_025356925.1 Limisphaerales bacterium
GTCCCTTGAGGGCAAAACCGCGCGTATGAAACGCAGCAAAGCCGGGCTCCTGGCCGGGGAAATCGGCAAACCAGTTTTCCCGCTGTTCAACCGGGGTGCTATCGAGGGCACGCACACAATCGATGCCATGGGAAAAGAAGAGATGGCCTTCCGGATCAACCAGCCACCATTTGGCGCCGACTTTGGCGGTTCGAAAAAAACCGGTGGCTTTGAGTTGCGGACCCCTCGCCGCCCCGCCGTATTTGTCCCAGTCCTTCGGGCCAGGCAAAGATGCCAGCTCTGCGGTTTCACGTAACTGCCGGGCCCGGAGATCCTCGATGGATTTGACCTTCCCTGGCCAATCCTTGTGCCGGTATTGGCCAAAAGTGTCGATGCAAGGGAAGAACGGCTCGGCATCGGTCACGCACGCCGTGGGAGCCGTATAGGTTCCAGTAGCGCGGATATCCTGGAGCTCAAATAGGTGGTCGTCGCCCGGCCTGCTGACAAAGATGATCAATTGCGTGACTTGGCTCGCGTCGATTGTTCCGGGTCCTCCAGATGCCACCGGGTATCCGCGCATGCCAAAAAGCTTTCCGCCCAGAGTATCGTCGTGCGCGCGCCTCAAGGGAAGCTGCACCAGACCTTCCTGGCCTGGCCGTAGCGCGACCGAATGGGTAAGGCAATTGGTGATCCCGTCAGCCCCCGCGTTATCGGCTCGGCAAAAAACCGTCACCGGGTTTGTGCCAATGTTCTTCAACCGGAACGCCAATTGCGCATAAGGCGCAAGATCCCAATGGCCGGCGGGAGCTGACACCGTGAAACCCGGCCAGGGCTCCTGGTGCCCGGAGGCAACCCGCAACCCACTGCCGCTCCGCCCGGGAGCGATCTTTGCATCGGTGCTGGCGATTTTCGAGCTGTCAAAAACGCCGCGGAAGTCCGCCAGCACCAGATCCGTTGCCGGCGCAGCCGCCGCTGCCAAGCCAATCGAAAGCAGGGCAAGCCCAACTCCGAGACCAACCTTGCCGCACCGCGAAAGGATCACCGGCCGAACTCGCGTCTCTCTCATAGTCAGCCGACATTAGCCCGCTTGTGAACCGACGCAACGACAATTAGCCGCCCGTCGATCCAAGAGTCGACAGTACGAGGCTCTGGCCGAGCGTCACGGCCCGAGTTAGCCGCGTGGAGACGAGGTTTCCTTAGCGTGAATCAGGCTGTGAGCGACGCGGAGCAACTCTTTCGTGCAGCAAGGAAGGCCCTTATCCCTTAGTCAAATAGTGATTTTCGCTGAGCTGGCTCAGGCGTTGGGCGGCTTGTTCAGGAGTAAGGTCGCGCTGGGCCTCGGCGAGGAGTTCGTAGCCGACCATGAATTTCTTAATGGTCGCGGAACGCAGGAGTGGCGGATAAAAATGCGCGTGCAACTGCCAGTGTGAAAATTCACCTTCACCCGTCGGCGCGCCATGCCAGCCCATCGAATAGGGGAAAGAGGTTTCGAAGAGGTTATCGTAACGGATCAGTAATCGGCGCAGGATTTCCGCCAGGCTGTTGCGCTCGTCCGCCGAAAGGTCAGGCAACCTAAGGACGTGGCGCCGGGGTAGCAGGAGCATTTCAAAGGGCCAAACCGCCCAGAACGGCACGAGGGCCAGCCAGTGGTCGTTGGTAACGACCAGGCGTGTGCCCGGTTCGTGCTCGCGCCGGGCGACATCGATTAATAAGGGAGAGCCGTGCTGATCAAAATACAGCTTCTGGTGCCGATCCTCGGCCGCCGGCTCGTTGGGCAGCGCGCTGCCGGCCCAGACCTGGCCATGCGGGTGCGGGTTCGAACAGCCCATTACTGCGCCTTTGTTTTCGAACAGTTGCACCCAACGATAGGTCCGGCCCAAGTCCGTGACCTGATCGGCCCACACATCGACGACACCTCGGATCTCCGCCACCTCCATCTGTGCCAGGGTCAAATCGTGCCGCGGCGAAAAGCAAATCACCCGGCACTCCCCGCGGACGGGCTGCATCCGAAACAGATCATCAGGAGTGCGATCTTCGGCAGGAGCATTGGGCAGCAAGGCCGAAAAGTCATTGGCGAAAACCAGCGTGCTGGTGTAGGGCGGATTGACCTCCTGGCCGGCCCGCTTGTTGCCTGGGCACAAGTAACATTGGGGATCATACGACGGTCGCTGCTCCGGAGCTACCGGTTCGACCTGGCCCAACCAGGGCCGCCTGGTGCGGTGCGGTGACACCAGGATCCATTGCCCAAGCAGAGGGTTGTAGCGGCGGTGAGGATAATCCTCGGGATTAAAGTTCATAGCGAATTGGCCCAACAGGATGATCGTCCTTCGATTTTTTTGTTCGGTCAAGGTTTCCTCGCTGTTACATCGTTCAAGGTAGACCCGCCAGTCACGTCGCCTAATTCCGCTCTCCCGAAGGGCGAGAGAGTTTTCCACCGTCACTTGGGAAAACCTGTACCATGAGGCTGGAGAGGCACAAACGGTATGTCCCGCCGCGCGCGAGCGGCCGCGAGGAACAGGAGCGCCGCGGCGAAAATATAAATGACGGAGCAGAACGCGATGGCTTCGCTCATGTTCTCCATTTCAGTAGCACGGCGTCCATGTGCGCTGATCCAGCCTACGACCAACGGCCCGAGCGCGCCTCCTCCCCAACCAACGGTGTTCATGATACCGGCGGCGGTCCCCCGTGCGCGTGGCTCGACGACGTCGAAGATCGCGGCAAAGATGTTCGAGTCGTAAAGCCCTTTACACAAGCCGAATAGGCTCATCACCACCAGGAGTACGCCGACTCTGGCAGTCGTGCCGACCAGGAACACAAAGACCGAGCCGGCCAAGAGCCCCAGGGCCTGCACGAGCATGCGTCCGCCGGGGTGTCGGCGTGCCCAGCGATCGGCCAGCCAGCCGCCAAACGGCACACTCATGGCGCTCGCCAGGTGAATAAAGACGCTCCCCGAAAAGCCGGCCGACGCGAGTTGGAAATGGAATTTCTCGACCAGAAAAGTGGGAGTCCAGGTCAGAAAAATCGCCGCCACGAAATTGGCTCCCAGAAAGGCCGCGAGCAACAGCAGAGCTGTGCGATTTCTGAAAAACACGAGGCCCACTTCGCACCATGTTAACGGGGCTGAGGCCGCGGCCTGATCCAGTTGAGCCGGGTCGAAGTCCGCCTGGCCCCGAGCCGGCTCACGCAAGAACCGATAAAGCACCAGTGCGAGCAGGATGCCCGCGCCACCGAAGAAGTAAAAGCCGGAGCGCCAACCGGAGTGGACGGCAAACCAGGCGCCCAGCCAGCCTCCGGCAATCGTGCCAAGGTAGACGCTCGAATTGTGAAACGCCAGCGCCCGAGAACGGGTCCTGACACCGTGATAGTCGCTTATCAGTGAGGTCGAAGCCGGAAAATAGAAGGTCTCACCCAGCCCCTCGAGGGCGCGCACGGAGACGAAGTGCCATAATTTGCCGCAAGACCCGGTGAGCATCGTGACGAAGCTCCAAAATACGCAGCCGCCCAAAATCAAATGTTTGCGCCTCCAGCGGTCCCCGACAAAGCCTGCCACGGGAGCCGCCAAGGCATATACCCACATGAACGCCGAGCCGATTAATCCCAGTTGCACTTTGTCAAAACCGAACTCGTCTTTGAGCCGGGGGAACACCGAGAAAATCGCCTGGCGATCGGCGTAGTTGAAGAAGCAAACGAACCATAGCATGAAGACCACCCACCATTTGTAACGAGCCGTGGCCTGGGCGAGCGACCGGGTTCGAGGAGGTTTTGAAGAAAGCGCTGCCACAGGAAGGGGCTCAGTTGCCCACGAGGACAACGAAGACTTGGTTGAAAAGAGCATCGCCCATTCGAACCGGCCGGACATACGCGATTCGCTTGCTGTCCGGCGCGAAGACGCAGGCTTCGGGCCGCGGCGCGGCAGCATCCTCGACCCGATCGGTAAGACGGCTCGTTTCGCCAGTCCGGGTTTGGGTGACACAGACGCTGTTGTCCATCACGTGAGCGATATAGCGACCATCTGCACTCCAGCTAAATGCCGAGGCAACTGAGTACGGGTTGCGGGTTAGCTGTGCCACGGCTCCGCCGCCGGGCGATACCGTCCATAGTTGGACGATCCCCGCGTCGTCCTTCATCAGAAACGCGATCTGTTCCCCATCGGGCGAGCTGCGCAGCCAATGTCGCGGCCCCTGCAGACCGGGGTATTTTCGCAGCCCGGTAAACGTGAGGCGTCTTTGGACAGTGCCTCTGGGCGGACTGGGCCGGCGTGTCGGCGTTCCCGACAGTGGACCATCGCCCGGGACTCGCAGGTCTTCCGGCAGGTCGGCCACGAAAACCTCGGAAATGGTTTCCCGTTGGCGGGTGACGACCTGGCCCTGAAAAACGAGCGCATGTTTCTGACGCGTCCCATCAGCCCGGATGTAGCCGTTGGTGCCAATCCAACCTTCCTCGAATGCTCTATTAATCTGGTCAGAGCCCGGTTCCGGATTGGCAACCGTACGAGTGACGACCACGCTAAAGAATTCGCCATCGTGGTTGCGCGGATGATTCCGGCTGACCTTGACTGGTTGGAACGGCGCGCTGACGCCGATGTTTCGCAAGTTGATGTCATGCTCGTGGGTCTCTTGCTCGTAAGCTGAAAGGACATGGTCCTCGTAAGTGAAGCTGACCCATTCACCGGCACCATCCCACACATGCACATGCGATCCGCCGCGCAAAGCCCCGGGCGTGAAGGGCGGAGTCAAATCGCGGGCATCCAGGTTGAGCGCCCGTCCGGGTTTGGAGAGTTCGACAATCACCCCCTGCCGATGCCAGGCGCAATACTGCCAATCGGCGGTCGGAAATTCCGGCCCTAGAATAAAGACGACTTTGTTGGTGCGCGGATGAAACGTCGCCACGCCACAATGGGCCCCGTGCCGGGCCTGGTAGAGCACCCGGACGGTGCCGCTCCGGACATTGACCAATTCGATCCGCTCGCCATCGAATTCGGCCCCGGTCGGTGTCAATCGGGTGTCATAAACCATCCACTCACCGCCCGGTGACCAAACACCGGTGTTGGTTAGGACATGGCCGGCGCGGGTGTTTGTGATTTGGCGTTCCACAGGTTTGGCCCCGATCCCGAGCGTCCCGGCCCCGACGCCCGATTTTTCAGCAAAAACCAGCCCCGGCGCGAGCAAGGCCGCAC
>JANXQE010000046.1 GCA_025356925.1 Limisphaerales bacterium
AGGGCGCTAAAGCTTGAGAGTCTGGGGTTTAGACGATTCTCTGCTGACCATGAATGCACAGCTCCAGTTCTTCGAAAAGTCGCCTGATCCCGGGTTCGATCGAATAATTTGGCCATACAGGCGCAGGAGTCCTTCTCTCGCGATCCTGCTGCCCCTGTCGCAATCCTGCGGGAAATCTTAAAGTGAACTCCGGAAGTCCCTCGGCGTGACGCCCACCACGCGCAGAAAGACTTGCGCGAAATGGCTCGGGCTGGAGTAGCCCACTTCAAGTCCGACGTCGATGAGACTGCGCGAAGTTTCGCGGATTAACTGTTGGGCGAGCGTAATTCGTTGGCGGGTTACAAACTGGAGCGGAGTCGTGCCCGTGGACTCTTTGAAGACATGGGAAAAGTGCGAAGAACTTAGTTCCACCAGTTCGGCGAGCCTTTCTATTGAAATCTCCTCCGCAAGATGTTCCGTGACGTAATCCTCGACTTTCCGGAGCTGGCGAATGGGCAGGCCGCCGCGATAGGCTGGAGTCTTTCCGCCGACATCCGTGTATTTTTCCACGAGATGCGCGGCAATGAGTTGTGTAAGTGCGGCGACGCGGGGCGACTTCCCCTGCACGCGCGCGGCCAGAAGCTCCGCGCATGTCAGGCAGATGGGCCACAGGATTTCGTCGCGACCGAAAAAGTCCACGACCTCCGCGCGGTCTGCTTTGCCAGGGTAACGCGCTTCGAGCGCGGCTAAGAACGGCTCGACTGCGATGTGGAGGGAAAGATTGTCAAGTTCCTCACCGGGCGGCGATTGAAAGCGCACTTCGTAGGGCGTGCGCGAACGCGTGACGAACATGTCGCCTCCATGAATTTGCCGCGTGATCCACGCCCCACCCACATCGCGTTCACGAAACTCCGCCACCCCCCGAAGGTTGCAGGAAATGTGGGGTTCTGAGGTGGCGGGCACGAGAAAACGATCCGCCACGCGAGGAAGCCGCCAGCGCCGGGCATAAAGCCCCGGCCACTTGAGCGCCACGCTATCGGCCAACACTTCGCCGGTGAGATACCGAGGAAAGGCTGCGGCCGTGCTTCGGTCCGGCGTGTTCCTGTTCACATCTTTCCAATGTTCACTTCCACCCCAGGATTCCTCTGGATGAGCGCGGCGAGGTGCGTTTGAAGCCTTCCGCCGAGGGTTCTTTCGAATTTGGCATCCGTTAGGAAGAATTACACCAAATTGCGCCACATTACACAAGGACTCGCCTGGGTTAACACACGGACACCCGATGCTGCCCGGGGTTTGTTCAGCAATTCAGCTTGCGCAGGTGGCCTGGCCTGGGTTTTAGTTGAGCATGGGCAACGTCCATGAGACTCAAAGCCGCTGGTGGGGAGTCGGCGAATTTGTTTTGTGGGTTATTTTCTATTTCTGGGCGGTCTGGACATTTAACGCTCTTCTACCCCCCAAGCCGGAGCAAACACCGTTCGAAGCGTATCTGGGGAAACAAGTCGGGCAACAAACCGAGGGCGGTGCCCGGGCTGAGCGCGACCAGCAGCTTGATGACGGCACCGTCAACCAGCACCGGCACTAGGAGTGAGCTGCTTCCGACGGATAGCGGCTGGAACAAGAACCGCAACCGTGCGCCGTTGAGGACGAAATCGGCGACGAAAACAAGGGGGGCGGCAGCGCCCCGGAAGGCCAGCAGCAGGGCAACGACACCGGGTTCATTGTAAAACGGCTCCTTCCCAGCCTCCGGCACCCTATCCACCGTGGCCTCTACAAGACAAGCGCCGAACTTTGTCCAAAGGGGACGCGGGTAGCGCGCCTTGAGCCGCTGAGCCCGCTCAGGCACTTGACTTGCCCGAAGGGTTTGGGAAGAATGCAACACGTAGTATGCCGCAAAAAAGCAGTGCTCGAAACAAGAAGCGCTCGCGCAAAGAGGCGCGCGATCTTGATGTCAAAATCGGCTTTCTCGAAGGAATTGTCGGCCGCGACCCACACTACGTTGAAGCGCTCCAGATCCTGGGCGATCATTACACCCAGCGCGGCAAGTTCGGGGACAGTCTCAAGGTGGATAAACGGCTTTCGCGACTCGAGCCTCGTAATCCCCTGGTCTTTTATAATCTCGCCTGCAGTTATTCCCTCAACCGGGAACTCGATCGGGCGGCGGCGGCTTTGGAAAAAGCGCTCTTGCTCGGATACAGAGATTTTAACTGGCTGGCCCGCGACCCCGACCTTCGTCCCTTGCGCAAAGATCCGATCTACCGGAGCATCGAGGCCAAAATCCGGAAGATTAAAACCAAGATCAACATCGGTTGAGCCTTGCGCCCCACCGAGCGCTTGAACTCTTCTTTGTTCGCCACCTTGAATCGTGGTCACCGGCGTGGTTACTCCACAGTGCCGGCGCATCCGGGTTGGAACTCAAGACAGCACCGCCTATGAACGTCATGATCCGGGGCCGAGCCCGCCCTTACCGCACGGTTTCTTTCCACACCGCGAACAACGAGATCGCGCTAATCGACCAGCGGCTGCTCCCACACCAATTCACGATCCTCCAGACCCGCGACTTTCGCCAGACAGCCCGCGCGATCACCGACATGGTTGTTCGGGGTGCAGGCGCCATTGGCGCTACCGCCGCGTACGGATTTGCCCAGGGCGCGCGCTCGTTTCGCGGATCCAATCTCCCGAAGTTTTCGCGCCACACAAAGACCGTATATGAACTCTTGAAGGCGGCCCGGCCTACTGCCGTTGACCCGGTCAACGCCATGAACCAGGTGCGCCTGGCCATGCGGGCCGGCGAAACCGTTGAAGAACAGCAAGCGCTGGCGCTGGCGGCCGCGGAAGAGTTCGCCCGGGAGGACGTGCGGCATTGCCAGGACCTTGGCCGGCACGGGGCAAAACTCATCCGCAACGGCATGACCGTGCTGACACACTGCAATGCCGGATGGCTGGCCTTTGTCGATTTCGGCAGCGCCACCGCGCCGCTCTATACCGCGCAGGCCCAAGGCAAGACCTTCCACGTCCTTTGCGACGAAACCCGACCGCGGTCCCAAGGCGCGACGCTCACCGCCTGGGAACTCGCCCAACAGGGCGTGTCGCATCAGGTGATCGCCGACAACGCGGCCGGCCACCTGATGCAACGCGGCAAGATTGACCTGGTCATCGTCGGCAGCGATCGCACCCTCGGCCGGACCGGCGAGGTGGCCAACAAAATCGGCACCTACACCAAAGCGGTCCTCGCCCACCGACACGGAATTCCCTTCTACGTGGCGATTCCACTCTCCACGATCGATTGGACCCTCCGTTCCGGCTTGGATATCCCGATTGAGGAACGCGATGCCAGCGAGGTCCTCGGCGCGTGGGGAACCCTGGAGACGCCACGGGCCCAGCCGCGCCTGTCCACGCCACGGAAGCCTCCGAAACGCCCAGGCCGTCGCGCTTATGTGCGCGTGGCCAACCCGACCAGCGGCGCGTTGAACCCCGGTTTTGATGTAACGCCACCTGAGCTCATCACCGGCATTATCACTCCCCGAGGAATCTTCCCGCCCAGACAACTATGGAAACGTCGAAACGACCTGGGCTGCCCGCCGCCTCGGTAATCGGTGTCATTGGCGGCTTGGCCGTTTGGCCGTTTGGCCGTTTGGCCGTTTGGCCGTTTGGCCGTTTGGCCGTTTGGCCGTTTGGCCGTTTGGCGGCGGTCTTTTAGCATTGAGTCCTTCGCGATTAGTCAACAGCTGTTTCGATGGATTTGAGGATTAAAGACTTGCACCCCCTCAAAACTGATTTAATTTCGCAACGCAGCCGGGTGGCGGGGTAGCCAAGTGGTAAGGCAGGGCTCTGCAAAAGCCTTATGCGTCGGTTCGATTCCGACCCTCGCCTCCAAGTCTAAGCTTTTGTATTGCTGAGACTTGGACAAGGCATGAAGTCGGGGTTTCACCGGAATCTTCACCTCTTTCACTGCCCCGGCAGAGCTTGGCTACTGCTCGGTTAATGCTCGTCCAC
>JANXQE010000488.1 GCA_025356925.1 Limisphaerales bacterium
GTTATCCACGAGAAAGGGCGGCTGGCCATTATGTCGATGCTCGCCGCCTCGCCGGAGCTCTCCTTCACCGAAATGCGCGACACTCTCAATATGACCGACGGCAACCTCACGACCCATATTCGGACATTGCAGGAAACCGGCTACGTTTCGATCACGAAATCGTTCCAAAACAACCGGTCCTTGACGACTTGCTCTTTAACGACCGCCGGCAAGAAAGCTTTCACCAACTACATCAACCTGCTGGAACAAATCATCCAGCAAACCAAACCTAAATGAAAATGATTTTGAACAAAAGGAAAGTGGACAAGTCTTATACTTTGCCGGACAAAGTAATGAAAGCGTTACAATGCAAAGATTTCCGCGGTTCAGAGCCGGCCGATGAGCCTGCGGTTCGCGGCCGGAGGCCGCTGGAGGGAAGGGCTAGTGGGCCAACCCACGTTCTCCCGCAGGGGATCACACTATGAGAATTATTCGAGCTGAGCATTTGGGCATGTGCTTCGGGGTGCGCGATGCGATCTCTTTGGCGCTGGCAAAATCCACGACCCAGCCGGTGACAGTGTTGGGTGACCTGGTGCACAACGAGTCGGTGCTTGCGGACTTGCGCGCCCTCGGGATCCAATTCGTCCGCCAGGCCGATGCTGTGTCCACGGCCTCGGTGATGATCACAGCCCATGGGGCTTCCGAAAAGGCGATGAACCAGGTGCGCGCGCGCGGCTTGGAAGTGCTGGAGGCGACTTGCCCGCTGGTTCACGTGGCGCATCGAGCGGTGGCTGGTCTGGTACGGGAGGGGTTTCACCCGGTGCTCATCGGCAAACGCGACCACGTGGAAGTCAGAGGCATGAGCGAGGATTTGGAGGATTTCGACGTCGTGCTGACGGAGGCCGACGTGTTCGAACTACAGGAGCGGCGGCGCTTCGGCATCGCCGCGCAGACGACTCAACCAATGGAGCGGGTTCGCTTTCTCGTGGGACTGATCCGCGCGCGATTTCCGAGGGCGGAGGTTCGCTTCGTCGATACGGTTTGCCAGCCCACCAAGCAGCGGCAGAACGCCGCAGTTGACCTCGCCCAGCGCGTCGATGTCATGGTTGTGATCGGTGGTGCCCACAGCAATAATACCCAGGAATTGGTCAACACCTGCTTGCGCTATTGCAGCCGGGTGCATCATGTACAAACGGCGGCCGATCTGAAGCCCGACTGGTTTGCCGCTGCCCAAACCGTGGGGATCACGGCGGGTACTTCCACACCCGATCCACTCGTTGAAGCCGTGGAGCAATGGTTGCTCAACCAGGTTGCTACCCAGGCCCGGTCCTCAGGCATCACCAACCAGGCTTCCTCGAGCAACTCGACCGGGCACCTGAGGGCCGCGTGAACATCGGCTTCGACACCCGGGTTCGGTGGTGGGTTGTCGTCGGTTATGCCATCGCAATGGCCTGGGTAGAAGCCGCGGTAGTCTATTATTTGCGCACCATGGTGGGCCGGATCGAACCGTACCAACCCCACCCGCTGCCGCTCGTCGGGGGGCTGGGCGCCGCTGAACTGGTGCGTGAAGCGGCGACACTGGTCATGTTGCTGGCCGTTGGCATTCTGGCCGGCCGGGTTTGGCGGGAGCGCCTGGGCTATACTGCGATTGCCTTCGGGGTATGGGACATTTTTTACTACGCTTTTCTCAAGCTCCTGTGCGGGTGGCCACATTCGATCTTCGATTGGGACATCCTTTTCCTGCTCCCGTTGCCCTGGTGGGGACCAGTGCTGGCTCCGATCTCGATTTCCTTGTTAATGATTTCATGGGGGACACTTGTCAGCCGCGATGAGCCGTCAACGCCTGGCCGGACGGGAGCGCGGACAGTTTGGGCCTTGAACCTGTTGGGCGTAATCCTCGCCCTCGATGTTTTTATGGCTGACACCCTGCGTGTGGCCGGGCAGGGAGTCGAGGCAGTGCGCAATGTATTGCCCACGGTGTTCCATTGCCCACGGTGTTCCATTGGCCGCGGTTTTGCATCGCGCTGGTGCTGATGTCTGCTCCGGCACTCTCGGAACTGCGGCGAGTGGGCGTTCGACCCCAATCGAAAGAAAGGTTCGGGATTCCGGTATCCGGGACCGCGACCAAAGGGGTGAATTGTTCTCCCGACCCTACAGTCCACGTGGGCCAAACGCGGATTATCCAGCCGAGATGATCCGACTTATAGTGGAAGTGGCGGTAGGATAAAGAGATTGGCGCCTGGGTGGTCTCCATGGGGCTAACCGTTTTCGTGAGGGTTATTTGATCGAGCGATGATGTTGGAAGGTCGAAAAGAGACGATTCGAGAAATGTTTATGAAATTGGTAAAATTGGCGTTCAGACGTGAAACGGCGATGCCGATGCTCGCGTTGAGCTTTGCCTCGGCGGTGAGTATTGGGTTGTTGGTGGCGCGTATCCTCTGGACGGGCGACCTGATTTATGGGTCGCTTGCCTGGAATTTGTTCCTGGCATGGTTGCCGTTGGTTTTCGCTCTGCTCGCTCGGGACCAGTTTCGCAAGGGTGCCCATCGCAACTGGCGGTTTTTGGGTTTCGCGGGAGCCTGGCTCCTGTTTTTTCCCAATGCGCCTTATATTTTCACGGACGTAATCCACCTAACGACCCATTTCTAAAAGCATTTCTGGGTAGACCTCATGTTGATTCTCCTCTGCGCTCTCACAGGCTTGGTGCTGGGCTTTGTTTCGCTGTTCCTCATGCAGAGTGTCGTTCGGCGCATGTTTGGGGCGTCCACAAGCTGGCTGTTCGTCGCTGCAATCGCCGGCTTGAGCGGGTTTGGCATTTATCTCGGACGGTTTCTGCGCTTCAACAGTTGGGATATCATTTGGAAGCCGTTGGCCTTGTATCACGGAGTCGGCAGGTGGGCCGCCGACCCACTCGCGCATGCAAACTCCTACGCGTTCCCGATGTTGTTTGCGGTGTTCCTCTTCATCGCGTACTTGATGCTCTATGCCCTCACTCATTTGGAGCACTCGGAAGGCCTGGCGACAGCCGGTCCGCCACGCGTTGACTGAGACCGCGTGTCCACCTTGTTTTGCCGGTTTCCTTCGACTAACTTGCGGCCGTGATTTACGACGCCGCGTTGGATGATTTGTTGCAGAAGGTGTGGGCTGGCCAGCGGATCGACCAGGCCGACGCATTGCGGCTTTACCCGCTGCCCCTTGAGGAACTCGGCGCGTTGGCCGATCGACGCCGTCAACTGACCCGGGCGGATGCTTACGGCGGACGCGGCAATGAGATCGTGACCTACATTGTCGATCGGAACGTCAATTACACCAACGTTTGCAACGTTTACTGCAAGTTTTGCGCCTTTTATCGAACCGAAACGGATGCGGATGCTTATGTCATCAGCTTCGACGAGCTCGATAAGAAAATCGAAGAGACCATCGCTTTGGGCGGAACGCAGATCCTCATGCAAGGCGGTCATCATCCGAGGCTCACCAAACAATGGTATCTGGACCTGCTCGCCCACATTCGAAGCCGCTTTCCACAAATCAATATTCATGGGTTCAGCCCCAGTGAGTTCGTTCATTTCCGCGAGGTCTTTGACGAGCCTTTGGAAAAAATAATCTCGGATTTTAAAGCCGCGGGCCTCGGTTCGATCCCGGGAGGAGGTGGAGAAATTCTGGTCGATCGGGTGCGTCAACGGATTTCACCGCTCAAAGCCATGAGCAGCGATTGGTTGGAGGTCATGGATGTAGCCCATCGTCTCGGCCTTAATTCGTCGGCGACCATGATGTTCGGCCACGTGGAAAGCATTGCCGATCGAATCGAGCATCTCGAGCGCGTGCGCTCGCAGCAGGACAAAAGCCTGTCCCACGCGGCGGCCAAAGAAAAAACAAATGGTTCCGGACCCCATGATTCCAACGGAACTTCAGGCGGGTTTACGGCTTTTATCTGTTGGACCTTCCAGGCGGAGCACACCAAGCTCCGCGCTCCGACAGTGGGTGCGCATGAGTATTTGCGCACGCAAGCCCTGGCCCGGATTTACCTCGATAACTTTCCCAGCATCCAAAGTTCCTGGGTCACCCAGGGTCAGGAAATCGGACAGGTTGCCTTGAAGTACGGCGCCAACGATCTCGGCAGCATCATGATTGAGGAGAATGTCGTGTCTCAAGCGGGAACTACCTTCCGCATGACCGTTGCCGACATGCAGCGTCTCATCACCGAACTGGGATACGAACCGCGTCAGCGCGACAACTGGTATCGGCTGTTGAACTGATTTGCCAGTTTCACCTTGCGCTCGGCCGGACCGCTGTTAGAGTCTGCCCTGCTTTCTCCACCTCAGAGGTGGATTTTTGTTTTTGTCCAAACTAACAAACCATCGTGAAGGTCTTTAGCGGCACCTCCAATCGACCATTGGCCGAGTCGATCTGCGCCTACATCGGCACGCCCGTTGGGAACTCCACGATCAAGCCGTTCCCCGACGGCGAAACGTTCGTCAAGATCGAGGAGAATGTTCGAGGCGAGGACGTCTTCCTGGTTCAGTCCACCAGCCCGCCCACCAACCATCATTTGATGGAGATGTTCATCATGATCGACGCCCTGCGGCGGGCCAGCGCGGCGCGCATCACGGCGGTCCTTCCGTTCTATGGTTACGCCCGGCAGGATCGCAAAGACCAGCCCCGGGTGCCGATTACGGCTAAATTGATCGCCAATTTGCTCGTCGCCGCCGGCGCAAACCGGGTCTTGACGGTGGATTTGCACGCGCAACAGATCCAGGGCTTTTTCGATATCCCGGTCGACCACCTGTACGCCGCACCCGTGATGTATGAATACCTGAAAACCAAGAAGTTGCGCGACCTGGTGGTGGTCAGTCCGGATGTGGGCGGCCTCAAGATGGCCTATGCGTATTCGCAGGTGCTCGGTGCTGGGTTGGCAATTGTAGCGAAGCGGCGCAAAAGCGCTAGCGAGGTCGAGTCGATGGCGGTCATCGGTGAGATCCGAGGCAAAGACGCTTTGTTGGTGGACGACTTGACCGAAACCGCAGGCACGCTCACGCAGGCCGCCAGCTTGATTAAACGCAAGGGGGCCAAACGGATCCTAGCCTGCGTTTCTCACGCTGTTCTTAACGAGGTGGGCATCGAAAGATTGCGAGAATCTGCTATTGACGAGCTGGTAACAACTGATACAGTCCTCCGCCCTGCGATTACCGGCGTGAAGATTACCACGCTGTCGGTTGCGGGGCTTTTGGGCGAAGCCATCAAGCGAATCCATAGCAATTCGTCAGTAACATCGCTGTTCGAATTCAAAGGCGGGCGCACCAGCTAGTCAAGGTGCGCCGGCCCCGACGAGTTTAATACATGAAATCTGTAGCACTGAACGCAATTCCTCGCACGCTGGGGCGGCGTGCCGGAGCCAAGAAACTCCGGTCTGAAGGGCGTATCCCGGCCGTCATCTACGGTCGCCAGGCCCAGCCCCAAAACCTCGAACTCAACTCCAAAGAGATGGAGGACCTCATTCACCATTCCGTCTCGGAGAACTTACTGGTGGATTTGGCGGTGAGAGATGATGCGCGGCCCAAGCGTTTGGCTTTGGTCCAGGAGGTTCAGCATCATCCGCTCAGCGGCAAGGTGCTGCATGTCGATTTCCATGAAATTGCCGAAACCGAGAAGGTGACGATCAGCATCCCGGTCGAGACGCTTGGCGAGGCTGAAGGCGTCAAAACTCAAGGCGGAGTGCTCGAGCACGTGCTCTTTAAGATAAAGGTCCGCGGCTTGGCGAAAGACATCCCAGAGACGATCATCATCGATGTCAGCCAACTCAAAATCGGCGAAGCCGTCCACTTGGGCGAGATTAAGACTCCCGCGGGTGTCGAAATCATAGGTGACAAAAATATCCCTGTAATCGCCGTCGCAGCGCCGCGCACCGAGGAAGAGGAAGCTGCCGAGGCCGCCGAGGCCGGCGCGACTGCTCTGGGCGATGTCGAGATGATCAAGGAGAAGAAGGAAGAAGGCGAAGAGGGCGCTACGCCGGCAAAAGGAGCGGAAAAGGGCGGCGAGAAAGCCGCCGCGAAGGGTGCGGAAAAAGGCGCGCCAACCGGCGACAAGAAGGGCGCTCCCGCGGCCGACAAAAAGGCCGCCACCGGCGACAAGAAGAAATAAGATTCTGCGTAGCCGGCGGTTGCATTGGTGGCTTGGCGAGGCCTGCGTATGGACAACCTTTACCTCATCGTGGGTTTGGGAAATCCGGGCGCCGAGTACCAGCGGACGCGGCACAATGTCGGATTTGCCGTGGTCGAGAAACTGGCCGAGGCATGGGGGGCTAGTTGGGGGTTGGAAAAGAAGTTCAACGCCCGTCTTGCGCGCGCGAAACGAGACGGTTTGCGGGTGCTCTTGTCCGAGCCGCAGACTTTCATGAATGCCAGCGGCGAAGCGGTTCGAGCGGTGACAGAATTTTACGAGCTGACCCCGGCACGGGTTCTGGTGGTTGTCGATGACGCGGATTTGCCACTCGGCCAGCTCCGGTTGCGGCCGGGCGGCAGTGCCGGCGGCCATCACGGGCTGGAATCGATCGAGAAGCATCTCGGCACGCGTGAGTATCCGCGGTTGCGCGTCGGCATTGGCCGGCTCGAAGGCGCTCGCGAGATAACCGGGCATGTTTTGGGCCGATTTGGTTCGACCGAAGCCAAGCTGGCCGATAGGGTTGTAACGGTCGCCGCCAGCCAGGCTGAAGCGTGGTTGGTGGCGGGAATACAGAAAGCAATGAGTCAGTTTAACGGCACAGTTCAGGATGCGGTAAACGAAAGAAAAGATCAGTGAAACGATACGAAGGCTTGTTCATACTCGATACGGCGGGCAAAGAAGAGACCATCAAAGATACCATCGACAAGATCTCCACCGAGGTAACCACTCTGGGAGGCAAAGTCGAAACGGTTCAGAAGATGGAGAAACGCAGCTTCATGCGGGTTGCCAATAAAAAGTACTCCTCCGGATTTTACGTCAACGTGATCTTCGAGTGCGAGCCCTCGGTCATCGACCAGCTCAAACGGCGCTGCGCGATCAACGAGGACATTTTCCGGGTGTTGTTTACCAGCGCCCCGACGCCACCAAAAGTCGCGGTTGTTGCCTAGCTAATCCCCCCTCAGAAGGAGAACCCCTATGGCCAACTTCAATCGCGTCATCCTCGCCGGCAATCTCACCCGCGACCCCGAATTGCGTTACACTCCCAAAGGCACCGCCATCGCCCGTATCGGAATGGCCATCAATCGAACCTGGAAGACCGAGACTGGCGAAACCAAGGAGGAAGTCACGTTTGTCGACGTGGACGCCTTTGGCCGCCAGGCCGAGGTCATTGCGCAATACATGAAAAAAGGCCGCCCCTTCTTGCTCGAAGGACGGCTCAAGCTCGACCAATGGGAGGATAAGACCACCCACCAGAAGCAAAGCAAACTCAGGGTCGTGCTCGACAGTTTTTCCTTCATCGATTCTCGCGCCGACGCTGGCGGCGGGGGCGGTGGAGGTGGAGGCGGCGGCGAGACCGCGCGTCCTCGTCCCTCAGCCCCCGTGGCGGTGGCGGGTCCCGCTGCGGCCGCGCCGGAACCCTCCGAACCCGAAGCCCCGGCTGCTGAGGAAGATGACGTTCCTTTCTAACCCGGTTTAGTAAACTGCCCTGAAAGGGCAACGTATATCAGCCCAGGGGAGAGCGATTCCGAGAGCGCCGCCCTGGGTACCCCTCCCCAAAAAACCCATCTCCCTCTCCTCCGTCCTCGGAGGAGAGCGCCGGGGAGAGGAGGTCTCCAGCCCCCGTCACACCTGATCACCTTTAGCGCAAGAGTTCGTTCCTCGTCCACCCGAAAGCCCAACCAACGCGCTCGCCGAATTTGGCTCTCTCTTTCTGATGAGTGGGTGAAAATAGCGCTCTTCTCATCGAAGCCTCCAAACTCGTCTGGTCTGAGATCGACCAACTCGCCGTCCGCCTCAATGAACAGATCGACGGCGAGCACGCCGCGCCCGATGCCACCGCCCTATTAACGGTGTGAGCGTGAACTGCCCTCAAAGGGCAACGTATATCAGCCCAGAGCGACTCCGCGGGCGACGCCCTGGGTAAACTCCCCAAAAAATCCATCTCCCTCTCCTCCGTCCTCGGAGAAGAGGGCCGAGGGGAGGAGGCCTCCAGCAACCGTGGCGTGTCCTGCTGCGGCCGCGCCGGACCCTTCAGACAAGTGCCGAGAAATGAGCAACAACGCAAGACAAGGCTTTTTTGTGCTTGGATCAACGAACCAGACAGGAACGTTTCCAAGAAGCGGAGCGGGTAATGAGGAGATTACAACACAAATGGGCTGATATATGGCTGCCCCTTCGGGGTGCCGGACGTCGAATGACCAAACCACTATCGGAACCAATCCGAGCCGTTGGGGCGAACCAGGTCGCTGCACTGGAAGCCGCGCGGCCGTGTTTGTATGCTGGAGGTCAGTGGCGCGGTCCCAGTGAGCTCTGCGTTCGCCAATGGAGCGGAAGGTCTAGTCAGCCAGCGAGCAGGTTGAGGATCAGGGCACCATAAACCATTGGTGGGCGAGACAGGACTTGAACCTGCAAGGGTTTCCCCACGTGGTCCTAAGCCACGCGCGTCTGCCATTTCGCCACTCGCCCGAGTTCAGCTCATTGAGCCGCTTCCCACAGTTTTTACCACCAAATGTGCCCGAGCGAAACCAAAATTGAAAAAAGGTTGAGGGGATGCATCTCCATCGGCGTATTAGAGGTGTCGGATAGATTTAACAACATAAATGAAAGAAACTACAATGAAATCACTAATCACCCGTCATGTTATTGTCCTCGGCTGCGTTGCAGTGGGTACGCTCGGCTTGATGGCTCCCAGCCTCGCTCTGGCGCAAGGCAAAGGCGCTTCGAAGCTTATGTTCGCCGCTCCCAGGGGGCAAACCCAGACTCAAGCGGTCGCCTCGAGTCGGCCGGAAATGTCCTGTCCGCGGTGTACTGACGGTTACGCCAAAGTAGCGGACACATCCGCCAAAGGGATGCGCGCGGGTTCAATGCGAACGGTTTCCACGCACCTCTGCACTTCCTGCGAAACCAAGATCGTCTCGGTTGGCGCCGGAAAGGCAAAGACCGACAAAATCGCCCATAGCTGCGGCAACAACGCCACGGTTCAAGCCTCCTGCTGCATAGCCGTCAAGTAACTCCGCCGGGGGGCGGTCGAAGAACCGAGCCGATTTGCTAATCTCAGGCCCCAAGGGTGCGGCGCTGACTCAATCAGCCCCGCACCCAAATCGTTCCCGAGGTCCTCCGTCGGCTCAAAAATTCGCGTTCCTTCGCATCCATTCGCGGTTGCTCCTCCCCTTTGCGCTCCCTGTGCTCTTTCGCCGCTACTTCTGCAATCGTCTCGCGGGTTTCGGATTTGCGGCTCGGCCGTCCCGTGCCCTACTTCCCGGACGCCTTGGCCGGCCGCACCGACGGTTCGGTCGGGTCGCACTCCGCCACCAATTGCTTGTAGCTTTCCCTGGCGTGATTATAGGCCTGCTTGGCATCCGCCATTTCATCCGATTTTATAAAGCGCTCCTTTTGTTCCCAGCAACGGTCCACGCCCTCCAGGCACCATTGTGCACTGCGCTTGGACGCGCGGATTGGCTTGCCGTCCACCAGGACGAAAATCGGGTTGGTGTGCGACGAGGGCAGGATTCGCAGGGCAAGCCAACTGCTCTTGTCGACGCGCGTCTCAAACGAGACGTCGTGGAGCGACCCGTCGGCGTCGAGGTTTTTTCGAGCAACTGCGTAACCATTGACGATGAGTTCGACCGGCACCTGGCGCGTATCGCCTAACCGGGCGCGCTCGACGTCCCAATAGGGCTTGTCCGCGTACGGCCGTCGGCGCAGCTCGGGTTTGGGATCGGCATCGAGCAGCGCCGCAACTTTCGCGGTGAC
>JANXQE010000494.1 GCA_025356925.1 Limisphaerales bacterium
TTGTTGACCACATTGGGCCACTCCGCGAGAAGGAAGTCATAACAAACTGAATCGATCGCGAGGGGATCCTGCGACGCGAACAAGCTCGACGGCCAGTTCCCGTTAAATGGGGCAGTCGTCCATTTCTTGGGGTGGGAGTCCCAGAAATACCCGCCGAAGAGGCCATCCACGAGGAAGAGCAGCGTCTTGCCGCCCAGGGCCGGGCTGCCCAGCAGATCCACCACGGCACGATAATGCCCCATGCCAGGGGTACCCGGTATGCTCGGGTCTGGCGTGCTGGTATGGAGGTTGTGGTAATTGGTGTTGCCGCCCTGGTTACGGCCGAACGCATCGCGGCTGTACCCGTCCGGGCAGCGCAGCAGCGCCCCGTAAAAATTCTTGCCACAGAGGGTCACGCCCACGCTGTGGCCCTTGAGAACCGCAAAATCAATGAGGTAGTCTGCCTGGGCGAATGGCACGGGCACATAGTCTTGAACCACTGGCTGGCCAGCGCTGGCATTGGTCGCGCTCCAGTAGAAGGGGACCGTCGAAAACTCCACACGCAGGCGTCCTGCTGCGCCTAAATTGTCAAAATAGTGAACGCCGGGGAACTCCAGGTGCAGCTTGTTCCAGAGGTAGCACGGGAAGTTGCCGGTCGGGTCGCCAAGGAATAGGTTGGTCTGGTCCACTCCGACCGTATAAACCAGCTGCCGCAACAGGCTCAGCAGCATCTGCGGTGAATTGTCGATCGTGTTGAGCCACCTGCCGTCCCAGTAAGCGTTTTGTTTTTCATAAGTGCCCGCGGTATCGACGGTCGCCGTTCCTGACCGCGCGTTGCAGGTTGTCAGATTGATCTTGATGGTGACTCGTTCGCCCGGCAGATAGCCGCGCGCACCTTTTCCGTGGTTCTGGTTGAAATACTTGAAAATGGAGTCCCAAGCCGCCGCATCGGTGCCGCCGCCTCCGACCGATTGCAGGGCCTTGGACATCATCTGTTCGACAACCGAAATATCGGTGTGATTGGTTTCAAACCAATGTTCCGTCGAGGTGTAGCCGGCCCAGTTCACCGCCTCCGGCGCATAGACCCACGCAACGCGGCCCGGAAAAATCCCTTTGGCAATGCCGAGCGGACCGTGGGGCGGGTTCCCGGCCCAACTCCGGACGCCCGGCAGGCCGGCCAGCACGAGAGTGCACCCGGCCAGGCCGGCTGCTCCCCAGAGGCATGCTTTCCAGAACTGCGCCTTGCGTGCCTTGCGCCAGGCAAAAGCCGATCCTAACAACGCTGCCACCCAAACCACAAAGCCGCTGGCCACCGGGAAAGCGATTCTCTGGCAGGGATAGGCCGCTCGGCTCGGCTTGGGGATTACCCGTACGACAAACCAAAGCAACGAGACCAGTCCCATGCCGGAAAACAGCCAGCCGAGCAAGCCCAGCGGGCGCTGGCGTGTTTCCAGAGAGCGGCCCGTGACCGGGCACACGTGCTGGGTGGCAGGTGCCCGTTGCACGGTGTCATCCGAAGAAGGATTCGATTGTTTCATAATTTTACTTCGATGATTTGGGGGTTAATCAGAACTTTCTTGAGCTTCCGCCCGCCAGTGCCGTTCATCATCGTGTTTAGCTTCGCTTTGTATAACGCCTTACTGATGTATATGCACTTATAACATCCACAAAGCCAATGTAATCGTTGGTGACGTCTTCGCTGACGTTCCAAGCCGGAACCATGGGCGGCGGCTTTCCTGGGGGGGGGGAAGGACGACCTCGATCGCGTGGCCGCGTTGGAGTAGGCACCGCGGTACGGCGCACAGCATGGTTAGCGTGCTTTTGAGGTCGGGCGACTGGCGTGACGTGTGCTTCTGGTGGTGGGTGTGGCTTTGCCTTCCGCCTCAGTCAATCGGCGATTGAAGACTACTCGGATTTGAGTCGAAAGAACTGGGGAAAATTAGTCATCAACCGTAACCCGATCTGCCACTGAGAAGTGACCAAAGCGGGAAGATCAGGTATTCTCGTCCAAAGGGTTGGGGAGCCCAGATTGGTCGCCAAATACAGGACAAGGCCGACTCCGGTGGCGGCCCAACTCGCGTCCACAGCAGTCCCTGAAGCCGATAGCGACAGGCAGGCCGGCTGAAGAGCAACCGGGGAATAACTGGCCATGGCCTGGTTCTGTGCCACCGACAGCCAGCTGGCCCAGATCCAATCCGAAGAGCGGGCTTCCTGCTCGATGCGAATTTCGTCCATCGACCCTTTGAACATAAAACTGCCGTCGGCAAAGCGCCCGAGGTTCAATTCGGCTTGGCTGTTGAAATCTGGCTGGAGAGCGCTGGTCTGGGTTTGGTCGACTCCATCGACGTACAGCCGCACAGACGCGTTTAGTTTGTTCACCACGGCTGCCACGTGATGCCACACACCAGGGGGTGACGAGCTCTGGCGCGGTGACCGCGGTTTGGCCGGCCGATCCATTGCCGCTCTCCAATAGCAACCGGTGGTCGCTCGTCAAGTACGTGTTCACGTAAAGAGCAAAACCAGCCCTGTTCCAGCCCTCGATCTTATTGGCGCAGATCGTTTGGATCCCGCTGGCGCTAGGATCCACTTTGACCCAGGCAGAGAACGTGAAGGCATTGCTCAGGCTCAGCGAGCCCGGACTGAGGTACTGCGTGGAGCCGTCAAAAAGAACACCGTAGCCGACGACCCCGACGACAGATCCGGGTGAGTTACCGGAGAGGAGTGGGTATCGTCGGGTGCTATCCATGTACGGAAAACCGCTTTCCTTGAGATGCCAAACAGCCTCATAAGGAGGCAGCCAGGTCGAGCCGTTGGTGGTCCACGCTGGAAAATTAGTCGCCAGTGGGTTGCCCCAATAGGCCCAGATGCAATCATTAGTCCCGGCTAACTGCGGCATCTGCACCCAGACAAACGAAGTTCCCCCCGGGTTCCATTCGTCGATTTCGTGCGGAACAATCAAAGAACCGACAGCATCGGTGAAACGCAGGTCTCCCCCGTTTGCGTCCGCAAACCGACTGTAGCTGAAACCGGGGAGATTTGTGCTCAAAGCCACCAACATTGGAAAATTCGCCAGAACCTGTAGGTGGTCATAGCCGGAAAGAGAGATTCTCAGGCGTGAACCGTAATCACCAGGATCGAGCGTCTGGGTGCTGAGCAGCGCCGAACTCGGTGCCCAGGCCTCGCCGCTGGCGTTGGTCGCATAAAAACGGAAGTAGTAATTGGTCTGGGCCTGCAAACCATTAACGAGCGCGCGAAACGTTGCGGAATTAAAATTTGTGTTCACGCCCAGCCTGCGCCCCGTTTCCCAATTAGTTACGACGGTCGCGCCGTCCTGCCTCCCCCAGAAAACCCAAACCTCAGCCTGATCGTCTCCATAGAGTCCTTGCGCCACCTGGCCGGTCAGCGTGGCCGAACTACCGGTAACGGTGGCTGGAAGATTTGATAAAGTAAGGCTCACAGGGGCGAGCAGCGGCTGGCTCAATCCGGGCCCCATTAAACCCCCAAATTCGCTGTCGGTCGGCAAGCGCGAATTAGTCTCCTCGAACCGCCCCAAGGCCAACCGTGCCTGGTTGATGAACCGCTGGTGCAGGTAGTAGGAAGCCAGTTTCACTCCGTTGGAATCAATCAGGCAAAAGTTACGATTCGTCTCGTTGTTATAGATTTCCCAAAACAAGATAAAACGCGGTCCCCAACCGAGCAACCGTTGGATATAAGCACGCCCTGCGGGCTCCTGTGCGGCAGTGGACCAGCCGCCCCACCCATATTCGCCAATCCACACCCGCTGCCCCATGGAGGGAATGGCTTTGTTGACAGGAAGGTTGGACTTTATGTAATCCAAGGTGGAGTAGAGGGGAGTCGAGGCGAGGTCCATTGCGTCGTAGGAAGAGTAGGAGACGAAATCGAGATTAGTGACGTACGGGACGACCACATTGATGACTCGTTGGTTGTTGGTCGAACCATTGACCATGGCGTCGCGCACGCGGTTCGCTTCAGCGTAGTAGAACACGTCCACGTTCGTGAAGGCGGTGTTGGACTTCGCGTCATCGACGGCCTTTTGACGGGTGTTTTCCCAGGCAATCATGCCTTGAATGACGGCGGGCCTCGGATTGGTTGACCAGCCATTGACGTTCAAGTAGCCATCACCCTCCCAGTGACCGAGGTAAAAAAATTTTCCGGAGTTGTTGTAATTGGTGAGGAGATACTGAGCGAGGTCATAAACCTCTCGATAATCATTGGCTTGCTCGATCGGCGTGTAGTCTCCGTCGGTGAACGGAGCATCGCCATTTGCGAATGGGTATGTCCAGGCGATGACGTGGCGAAACGGCATGTCCAGCACGCGACGGCACGAAAGATCATCCCGGGTCAGGGTGACGAGATTGGTGATCTGGGAGGCCAGGGCGAAATTGTATTGCCGTAGATAATTGCTGCCCAAGTAAAGTTTTATGGTGTCGCTTCCGATCCCCTGGATGGCCTGTGCGGTCTCAACCAGGAGTGTGTTCGTGGTGAACTGGTAAAGTCCGGCAAAGGTTTGGGTCCCCACATGAACGTTGTAGCTGTCCACGGCTGGGTCGGACAGCGGGACGCCGTAAGAAAGCCGAGCCAAAGCTAGCGCTGTCGCAACCACCATTACGCGGGGGCTCCTTACGCAATAGCCTTTTGCCAGGAACACACCGTAGCGCCAAATTCCCTTCACCCAAGCCCCGGCGCGCGGCAAGAACTGGGGAGGTTTGAATTGCAGTCGTTCAGGCACTGAGCTTGCGTAGATTGTAACCGTTCACGGTTTAGCGGGTGCCTGGAACGGCGATTGGTGCGCCGACTGGAATCACGAGGAATCCAACAATAGAGAAGGGATTGGTCGCCCATG
>JANXQE010000051.1 GCA_025356925.1 Limisphaerales bacterium
CACCATGCTGATAGGGAGATTGGACCAGCGAGCCCGTTGTTGCTTATCCTCGAATTTAAAAATGACCTCGGCTCGCTGCGCGTCGTTCAGCCGGTCCAGCAAAGCCTGGGCGGCCCGAGCAATCCGAGCCGTTTGGCCGGAACCCGTTGGGCGCGGAATTTGACTTCCTGGTTCTGCCGCGACAATAGCGTTTTGGAATCCGCCGCCGGCCAGGGCCGCGGCGCAAAGCACGGCGTGGAAAAAAAGTGTCTTCATGAATTTGGGTGCGGTCGATCTCTGCCACGACTAACTGGCCAAAGCAATCTCAATAATTTGGACCCCGCAACTCAAAGCGTAAGTGCCTGCTTAGTTGAGGCAAACCTTGAGTCGCAAGTCCGTGCCGTCATCCTCACTCCCAAGGGCTCAAGCACCGGCCGGGGACGGTTGCTGAATCTGGGGTTATCGCCGCCCCGATGCCTCTGGTTCCTGTTTCGACGCGTTGGGAGCGAAATTCGAAATCATTCCTGCCAACGCTTCGAGCCAAAGCGGATGTTCGTTCAAGCAAGGGATCTGGGCGCACTCGCTGCCGCCGGCGCCGATAAAGGTTTCACGGCCACGAATTCCTATTTCTTCAAGCGTCTCCAAACAGTCGGAGACGAAGGCCGGGCAGATGACGAGCAGCTTCTTTTTTCCCTCTGACGCGAACCGCACCAGTTCGTAATCGGTGTACGGCTTGAGCCAGGGGTCACGTCCAAGCCGGGATTGAAACGCAACGGAGTATTTCTCGACCGGAACTCCGGCCGCGTTAACAAATGCCTCGACTGTCTTGAAACACTGGGCCCGGTAACAAGTGGCCTGCGCGGGATGGGATCCCTGACAGCAAGTGGCCGTGGCCAAACAGTGGCATCCTGTCGGATCGGATTTGCGGATTTGACGTTCGGGAAGGCCGTGGAAGCTAAAGAGCAGATGATCGTAGCCCGCCGCGAGAAAATCCTGAGCGCTGGCAACGAGTGCCGAGATGTATTGCGGCTGGTTGTAGAAGGGCGGCTGGACAACGATTCGCGTGCCGGGAGCGAGTTGAGCTGTCACTTCCTTGACGCGTTCGACGGCCGTTTCGAAGCTCGACATCGCGTAATGCGGGAACAGCGGGATCAGCAGCGTCTCCTCGACGCCTTGCTGCGCCAGGCTGCGCACCGCGGATTCGATGGAAGGATTTTGGTAGCGCATGGCGAGCTCCACCGGAACGTTCACTCGCGCCTGCAGACGTTGGCGGACCTTCTGGCTAATCACAACCAACGGCGAGCCTTCGGGCGTCCAAATCGCCTGGTACGCGTGAGCCGATTGCTTGGGCCGCGAAGGTAGAATGGCGAAATTGACGAGCGCGAATCGCACGAACCAGTTCACATCCAACACGCGCGGGTCCATGAGAAACTCGCGCAGATACCGGCGCACGTCGCTCACGGAAGGTGAGTCAGGCGAGCCCAGGTTCACCAACAAGACGCCTTTGCTCACCCGGCACCCCTCACGGCTGCTGCCCGGTCGGCACTGGACTTCCGACAGAAGTCCGCTGCCCGGTCAGCCACGTTGCAACCGGAGACGATTGAGTCACTTAAGGAAATGCCATCCCGGTAATGGCCCGCCAGGAATAACCCGGGAGCCTTGATTTCTGTCTCGTTCATGAGCTCGCGATAACGGCCGTAGCCAACGACATATTGCGGGATTGCTTTGGGATAAAACACACTATGTTGGAAAGTCGGCTTGCCTCGGACGCCGAGCAAGACGCGCAAGTCTTCGCAGGTGAGCGCGAAGAGCTGGTCCGGCGGCAGGGAGGCCAGCTCTGGAAACCGTTCCCCGCCAACGTAGCTCGTCAAAGTCAGATGCCCGGCGGGAGCGCGATGCGGAAAAAGCGCCGAGGAAAAGATGGTCCCCAGGATCTTGAAGCCTTCGACTCTCGGGATGAGCATGCCGAAACCCTGGCAGGGATGAGCGACATCCTCCCGACGGAACCCAAGAACGACGCTGGCCACGGGGGGATACCGAATCTCTGAAAAGGTCTCCAGACGCACCGGGCTTTGGGCCTCGACCCGCAACTCCGCCAGCTTGTGAGCCGTCCCGCAATAAATGATGGCCTCGTGTTCGGCGCGGAGCTCTTCGTCCTTCTCCCGCAAGGCGAGAGTCCAGCCGGCCGGCGTCTGAGTGGCCCGGCAGACGTTCGTGTTCAGCCGCACGGCCTCTCCGAGTCGGGTGGACAGCGTTTCGGGCAGCACCTGCAAGCCGTCATCAAACGAGAACTTCGGAGCTCGATCTTTCGCCACCTCGCCCCGTTTCCTACGCTCGCGACCTCCGAGAATCTGGCCCTTGATCAGTGAGCCATAGCGATCCTCCAACTGTTTCAACTTGGGAAACGCTTGAGGCACCGACAATTTGTAAGGATCGCCCGCGTACACTCCACCAACCAAGGCGTCGATGGCATGGTCGAGAAACTCCTTCCCCAGGCGGCGCACGACGAACTCGGCGACGCTCTCTTCCTTGCCGTCGCGGCGGCGCGGAACGAACGGCTCCCGCAAGACCGCAAGCTTGGCTTTGGCGCTAAATAGCCCGGTAGTCAAAAAGCCCCAGAGGGAGCCGGGCATTTCGATGGGGCGGTGGTAACGGACCACAAAGCGAGCCTCGGCTTTCGGGTCCGGGTCGAGGCGCCGGGGGGCCAGGCCAGCATCGAGAACCAATTGCCCAATCTTCGGGGATGTTTCGAGAATGGTGTTTGGACCAAACTCAGCCAGGTATCCATCGCGCTGGAGCGATTGGATCACCCCGCCGACGCGGCCGCTCGATTCGTAAACCGTTACGCCAATCCCTTTGCGTTGAAGGTAAAACGCGGCGGTTAGTCCCGTGATCCCGGCACCGATGATCGCGACTGAGCTCACGCTAGATCGTCCGGGAGTGCTTCCGCTCTCCGGCTGGCGCCAGGGTGTTGTCGAAGCTCATGGCAATATTCCTGATGAACAGGCGCCCCCGGTCGGTCACCTCAATGCCGGTTGCCGATCGGCGAACCAATCCGTCGGCTTCAAAATCCGCAAGGGAATCGATTTCGCGCTCGAAATGCGCCCGGAAATCCAGCCCCAACCGTTGCGACATCGTGCCGTAATCCAGCGACAAGTCGCACATCACCCGCATGATGGTCTCGCGGCGGAGCTTGTCCTCGTCACTGACTAAATAGCCCCGGGCCAGCGGCACTTGCCCCGCGTCCAAAGCGGCATAATACTTGATGAGATCTTTCTCGTTTTGCCAGTAAGCATCGGGGATTTGGGAAATCGAAGACATCCCGAACGCGTAAATATCCGCCCCGGCGCTGGTGCTGTAGCCCTGGAAATTGCGCTGGAGCTGTTTGCGAGTTTGCGCCACGGCCAATTCATCGGCCGGTCGTGCAAAATGGTCCATGCCGATATACACATAGCGGTTGTTCTCGGTGAGGCGCTCGATCACCATCTTTAGCAATTCAAGTTTAACCTCGGCCGTGGGCAGAATCTTTTGTTCGAGAATCTTCTGCGCCGGCTTCACCCAGGGCACATGCGCGTAGCTAAACACAGCCAACCGATCGGGCGCCAACGATAAAACGATATCCAAGGTTCGATTAAAAGATTCCACCGTTTGGTGAGGAAGCCCGTAAATCAGGTCGAAATTGACCGAGGTGAAACCGAGCTCCCGGACCCACCCGAGCACCTGCTCGGTCATCGCCTGCGGCTGAATTCGGTGAACCGCTTCCTGGACCTGTGCGTCGAAATCCTGCACTCCCAGGGAGGCACGGTTAAACCCCGCGTCACGCAAGGCCGCGATGTGATCGCGTGTCAGGCGGCGAGGGTCCACCTCGACTCCCGCCTCGTAACCGTCCGCAAAGGTAAAATGCCGGCGAATGATTTCGCCCAGCCGGCGAATCTCATCGGGGCTGAGGAACGTGGGCGAGCCGCCGCCCCAATGCAGTTGCACCACTTTGCGGCGCGGATTGAGCCGGGCGCTCATCTGGGCCACCTCTTTCTCGAGATAGTTGAGGTAGGTTGTGCCCTGGTTATGGTTCAGGGTAATAACGGTGGTGCATCCGCAATACCAGCAAAGCGTTTCGCAGAAAGGGATATGGAAATAGAGCGAAAGGTCGCGCTCGCTCCGATTGTTCTCGATGATCCGCTCAGCCAACTCCGGCCACTTAAACGCTTCGGTGAACTTCGTAGCGGGCGGATACGAGGTGTAGCGTGGCCCCGCCACGTTGTACTTCTTCACCAGATCCAGATCGACTGTTAGTTGGCTCATACGCGATCGGCTTGCAAAAAGATCCGGGCCTCTTGGAACTTGGCCGCCCAAGTTGTCGGCTCACCGCTAAACATAATTTCGCACGGTCTCAACCAGGCTGGCTATGTTTTCCAGTTTCGCGGCGGGCGGAACCCCGTGGCCCAGGTTGAAGACATGGCCCGGTCGGCCGCGCATTTCCCGCAAGATTCGGGTCGTCTCGGAAGCGACCACTTCGGGAGTCGTGGTCAACAGAAACGGATCGAGGTTGCCTTGCACCGCGACATTCGGTGGCAGCGCGCTTCGGACCTCCGCCAGGCGAACGTTCCAATCCACCCCCAAAACCTGCGCGCCGGTAGCCACCAAGTCCGCCCAATTCCCATGAACGTCTTTGGAGAAAACAATCACGGGCGCCTGCCCTTTGAGAGAGCTCACGATCTGCTTGATCCAGGTAGCCGAGGCCGACTCGAAGCTGCCATCGGCCAGGATGCCACCAAGACTGTCAAAAATCTGAACCGCATCGGCGCCGGCGTCAATTTGGAGCTGTAGAAACGCGGCGACCCCGCGCGTCAATTTTTCCATCAAGCGTGCGAAGAGCTTCGGGTCGCCGTAAAAGAGCGATTTGGCCTTCGTGTATTCTTTGACGCCGCCTCCTTCGATCATGAAGTTTGCGAGCGTCCACGGAGACCCCGCGAAGCCGATCAACGCCGTTCGACCGGCCAGCTCCGACTTGATCAGCGGCAGCGCCGTGGCAACGTATTGGAGCCGCTCGGTCACCCGCTCAACCTCCAACCGATCGATATCAGCCGCAGAACTGAGCAGAAACTCCATCTCGATACCGCCCCGATCGCGAAATTGGTACGGCTGTCCCAGCCCCTCGGACAAAACCAGAATGTCGCTGAACAGGATCGCCGCATCCAAACCAAACCGCCGGATCGGCTGGAGCGTCACTTCAGTGGCCAGCTCGGGAGTTTGGACCAGTTCGAGAAAAGTGTGCTTTTCTTTGAGGGCGCGGTACTCGGGAAGCGCGCGTCCCGCCTGGCGCATCAGCCAAACCGGCGGTCGATCGACGGGCTGGCAACGGCAAGCGTTCAGAAAACGCTCCCGGCTGGACAAGGCGTTTGGCTGCGGCGCGGTGCCCTGTTCAGTGCCTGAAACCGACGGCAACACTCCGTGTCGTTTTCCTGGTTGGACTGTTATGCTCATGATTGGCGCGCTCAACCAGCGGTTGGCTCTCCAGCCGCATCCAGTTAAGCGCTTTACGACTTATTAGGATAACAGCATACGAGCGCAGCGGTCAACGACTGTACCTATCTTGCAGTTTTGACGACAAATTTTGACCACGACCCACGCCGGCGCGGGGAAATTCCGATGACAAAGATCGTATTGCATTATTTCGGCTCATCGGAGTAGGGTTGCTCCAGCGGTAACTCTACTCACGCTATGAATACTGAAAGGCAAACCGCTCGACGAACTTTCCTGAAAACCACGCTTTGTGCCGGGGCAGCAGCCCTGGCGGCTCGATGGAGCGCGTCCAGTGCCGTCGTGGCGGCGCTCGCTCCGCAGTCGGGTCAAGCCGCCAGCCGTGTGGCCTTGACCTGCGGTGAGGACCGAGCAAACCTAGCGTTCGAGGGATTAAAGGCATTTCAAACAGCCATCGCCCAGGCCATCGGCAACAAGCAGGTGATCGTCAAGCCGAACAACGTGGCGATTGATAACCAACTTAGCGCCAGCCACGCCCAAAATCTCGAAGGCATCTTGGAATTTCTGAAATCAATCGGAAAAACCAATGTGCTGATCGCCGAGTCCGCCGCCAACGGCCCTACGCTGGACGGTTTTTCTAACTATGGTTATGACCGGCTCGCGTCCCGATACGGTGCAAAGTTAGTGGATCTGGACCAGGCGGGCTTTGAAATCGTGCATTGCTTCGACGAAACGGATTTTCAGCCGCACCCGTGCCGGATTTCGAAGATACTGTTGGATCCCAACCGGTTCATCATCTCAGCCGCTAAATTCAAGACGCACGACCGAGTGCTGGCGACGCTCTCGCTGAAAAACATCGTAGTAGGCGCGCCGATCAAAGATACCGGTTTCCGCTGGGATTCAAAATCCAAGGCAGGAGCCAGGAACGACAAACCGATCACCCACGGCAATGGGTTTCGGGGAATCAATTATAATCTCTACGCGCTGGCCTCACGCCTGCACCCCCACCTGTCCGTCATCGATGGATTTGAAGGAATGGAAGGGGAAGGACCCGTAGGTGGCACGCCCGTGGCGCATCGGGTTTGCGTCGTGAGTCAGGATTGGCTGGCCGCCGATCGAGTCGCGTTGGAATTGATGGGCATCGATTTTTCCCAGGTCGGCTACTTGAACTACTGCGGCCGAGCCGCTATGGGCGAGACGGACCTCAGCAAAGTGGAGATCCTTGGGCCGGCCGTTAAGGAGCACATCAAGACCTACAAACTGGCCGGGAACCTCCAGGAGCAGTTGGTTTGGAGGCAGAAGCGCAAGGCTGGTTAGCGCCCGAGATCTCTGGAAAACAAAGGGAAGCGCATTCCGCTCGTGCTCACTCGGGCCGGGCCAGTGGGCGCCGGGGATAACAGCGCACTCGCCCGGCATCGAGTGCAGCACTACGGTTCGCCTCGGCTGGCAACTTTTTGATGCTTCCACTCAACGGGTCCGCGCACCGAACTGCCCTCACGCAATTTCCGAAGTTGCGCGCGTTCGCGATCGACTGCACAGTTTCGGCCATGCCAGCGTTCTACGATACGCACGCTCATTTGGATTATCCCGATTTCGGCGATGAACTACCGCAAGTGGTTGAGCGGGCAACCCAGGCGGGCATCGGCAAAATCATCAGCATTGCCACCAACCTGGAGAGCAGCCGGAAAGTGTTGGAAATCGCTGAAGCTTTTCCCAATGTTTTTGCCGCCATTGGATGCCACCCCACGGATGCGCTCGAGGCCCCGGAAGACGTGCGCCCGGTCCTGCGCGAACTGGCACGTCGTTCGAAGGTGGTCGCGCTCGGTGAAACCGGCCTGGACTACTACAGGTTACCAAGCCAAAACCCTGGATTTACCTCCGCAGACGATCAGCGTTACAAAGAAAAACAAGGCGAACTCTTTCGTCAACATCTGGAGGTCGCGGCCGAGTTGGGCCTCAATTGCGTGATCCACCAGCGCAAATCGTTCGAAGAGACTTTGGCGATCTTGGAGCCCTTCGCGACCAGGGTTCGTGGTGTTTTTCATTGCTTTGCCAATGACGCAAACGACCTGCACCGGGTCTTGGCACTCGGCTCGTTGGTGAGTTTCAC
>JANXQE010000549.1 GCA_025356925.1 Limisphaerales bacterium
CGACAACGCCACTTTGGACCAAATCGCCAGTCCTGCTTTTGATCCCGAAAAAATGCTCATTGTGTCGGGCAACCCGCCCGGAGTGCCGACTCCCGCTTCCACCAATCAAAGCCCTGGAGAAGTTAAATTCCTAAGCTACGCACCGAAGGATTTAGTCTTTAGCGCAACCGCTACCGCGCCCGCCGTCTTGCTGCTCAACGACCGTTTTGACCCAAACTGGAAAGTCCTGGTGGATGACAAGCCCGAAGCTTTGTTGCGCTGCAATTACATCATGCGAGGCGTTTATCTGACACCAGGTTCGCACAAGGTGGAGTTTCGCTTCGTTCAGCCCATGGACACATTTTATGTCAGCCTCGCAGCAGTCGTCTTGGGTGGGCTGCTATCAGTCGCCTTGTTTCTTCTGCCGCCGCCTCCAACTCCGAAGCCCGAAAGCGACCGAGCGAGGCCCTTGCCCGCAACATCGGCTGCTGCCCGGTCTTAACGCCGTCACAAGTGAATCGGACGTGCTTTATGGCGCGTGTGTCAGGTAAAAACCAACTAAATCGCCTTCCTGATTCCGATTGAGTTCGTCGGACCGGCGCCTCCAAGCGCGAATCTGTTTCCACGCCAGGAGACGCTTAAAGAGGCTTGAGCCGAGTGTGCGAGGATCGTTGTGCGGGATGTCTCGCTCGTACTCTTCACTGGTCCAGAACTGTCCAGACCCTCCTTCCTGCACGGTTTCAACGATCCTAAGTCCAGCCTGGCGTGCCAGGATGTCCATACTCTTAAAGGTATGGATGTAAAAGTGTCGCGGAGGGTCCATGTTAAACCAATTCACGCCATAACGGCGCCAGGCATAGGATGAAGCCACAGGGATCCTGACGATCGCTGTGCCTCCACGGCTGAGAAGGCGTTGTGTTTCTTTCAGGACCTTGGCGGGGCGGTCCATGTGCTCGAAGGAATAATGGAACGTAATCAAGTCAAACTCACCAGACATGCTAGAGAGTTCTCTCTTTAAAACCCTCACGCCATTGGGATAAACAAGGTCGGCCCCAATGAAAGGATCCGCCCCTGTGAGGTCCGTAAAACCAAGATACGAGAGATCCAAAAGCGCACGGCCGGACCCGCAGCCCACATCGAGAATGCGTGATGACTTCGGAGCTCCGGATCGACGCACGACTTGAATCGCAAGGTTGGGGAAATAGGCCTGAGTCAGTATCCAGCCAATCGGGTTTGGCCGCCCGTAGGCGTAAGACGCCCATTGGCGCCGCAGCAATGTTTTTAGCTTCCCGTGCTCGTTAAAGGAATAGTAGTTCGAAGGATAATACTTCGACATATCCTCGGGAATTTCGAGCAACTGCACACACCCACATTCCGCGCATTCCAGGTAGGTGAACGTATCGCGCAGGCCGAGTAACATTTCGCGCGCAGTATGGAGACGGTTGCCGTTGCAGTTGCGACAGATTTTGCAGGAGTGTTCCACAAGAATAGGATGTTAGTTCAAGCCTAACTTCGCCGCAACCAGGCGTTTCAGGCTTCAACGCGCTTAAGCAACAGGAGAGTTTTGGGATTTAGCGCCGACCACGAAAAGTGTAAAAGTGCGTGGGACAGATTTCTTCAGATTCTTGATTTGCGCCGTTTTTTGTTGCTTAATATAGATGTATATCTATACTTCACCCATGAATACTCCTCTCACTGCTCAGTCGCTCATCCAACAGATCCTTCAAATCCAACGCATGGAGCACGGCTCCCTCTCCGTCATCCGCCAGGGACCCAACGGTCCTTATTACAACCTCAACTCCTGGGAAAACGGTAAAAACTGCTGCCGCTATCTGCCTCAAGACAAAGTCCCGGAGGTCCAACAGGCCATTGAGGGTTACCAGCAATATCATCAACTCACCGAGCAATACGCTCAGCAGATCATCGAGCAAACCCGCGCCGAGTTGAATATCGGCGTAAAAAAAAGCTCCAGCCCAACTCCCAGAGATCCCGCCCCAAATCCGCCTCGCCCAAGACCAGGAAATCCAGCACTTGATGGCCCGTTTCCAGGCTGCCCAACCCAACGGTGTCGCCGTCCAGCAACTGGAGGTGCTGGTACGCACGGCCGTTTTCCGGTCGGCCCGGGATGTGGTCGCTTATCTTTTGCAGCAAGCTGCCGACCGCATTGACGCGGCTTACCAGCCCAAACCAGGCTGGCAGCGCAAAGCAAGAGCGCGGCTCACGGTTGACTGCATCTTCGGGTTTTTCACTCTGGAGCGGGACTATTACTATCATCCAGGCAAGCAGCAGGGGCACTATCCGGCTGATGCCGCCTTGGGGCTGGAGGGAAGCTCTACCCCGGCCTTGGCGCGGTTGGTGTGCTTAGAGGGGGCCGATGAAGCCAGCTACCAAAAGGCCCAGGAACATTTGAAAGAGACCGGCGGCATTAAGGTTTCGTCCCGGCAGATCCAACGGTTGGTGCAAGGCGTGGGTCCCAACGCCCAAATCTGGCAAGCGCGCGAGGCATTGTTACCGCTGCCGGGCACCCAACCGGCATCCATCATGTATCTCAGTGGCGACGCCTCGGGCGTACCCATGCGCCCAGAGGAACTGGAGGGCCGGCCAGGCAAAGGGCCCGACGGCAAGGCCAAGACCCGGATGGCCAACCTAGGTTGCGTTTTCACGCAGCATCAAGTCGATGACGAAGGCCATCCCATACGCGATCCCAGCTCAACCACCTATGTCTCTACCATGGGCCCGCTCGAGGAGTTCGGCCCGCTGTTGCGGCAGGATGCCATCCGCCGGGGCCTGTCCTTGGCCGTATTCGTGGTAATGCTCATCGATGGCGCCGAAGGGTTGGCGAACATGGGGCGGCTCTGTTTTCCCACCGCTCTCCAAATCGTGGACTTCTATCACGCGATGGAGCACGCCCGCAAGGTGCTGGCGGCCCTGCTGGGCAGCAAGGAACATCCCGATTTTAAGAAGCGACTCGGCCGTTGGGCTCGGCAATTACTCCGCGATAAAGTCCAACACCTCATCGACGCCGCGCGCAAGGAAGCCGCCGGCACCGCCCGAGCTGAGGCGGTGGAAAAGGAACTTGGTTATTTCGTTCGCAACGTGGCGCGCATGCAGTATGGCACTTTCCGCAGCCGAGGTTTCTTCATTGGCTCGGGAGTCATCGAAGCCGGCTGCAAGACGATCATCGGCACTCGCTGCAAACAGTCAGGCATGTTCTGGGGCGTACCGGGAGCGCAAAATATCCTAGCTCTGCGCTGTATCAGCGCCAGCCGTCGACTCGCTGAGTTTTGGAAAACGCGACTCAACGCCCACGCTGCCCGCAATGATTGCCTGGCGCTTGCCGCCTAACCGAAGAAATCTGTCCCACGCACAGTGTAAAATTGCTGGAAACAATTGAATTGACAAAAGCGAATTATTTAGCCAAACTCATTTCGATTTTGAAAGCGTGAGAATTTTTGTAACGTCAGAAGTCGTTGAGGGGGAGGCATTAAATGAACCGATGCATTAGATTATCTTCAAACTTGCTACTGAGCTTTGCAGCAGCGGGCATGTTGAGTTCGCAGCTAATTGTGGATGCATCCGGGGCGTCTTCCGGCTGTCTCAATCCTCCTACGGGGTTGGTTAGCTGGTGGCAAGCGGAAGGCAACGCTCTTGATATCTTAGGCGCGAATAATGGCCTTTTCCAAACCCCGGAATTCGCGATGGGAGAAGTGGGACAAGCCTTTAGCTTTGACGGCAGCGGAAACAACATCCGGGTACCTGCGTCGCCAGCATTGGATGTTGGAAAAGGTGGTGGCATGACGATTGAAACGTGGATCAGCCCGAGTGATAGCTCGAGTGGCCGACCTATCGTGGAATGGGCGCCCGGCCCAACATCCGGTGGTTATGGCGTCCACTTCTACGCAAACGCGATCGGAGCCGGCGTG
>JANXQE010000584.1 GCA_025356925.1 Limisphaerales bacterium
CCGTTGTCCTCGACTCGGACGACATCGTTCTTCTCGACCACGCTCATGCCCGTGCGGAGCTTGAACTGGCCGGCGCTGACAATCCGGTCGCCGGCCTTAAGCCCGGATTCGACGCTGACATAATCCCCTCGTTCCAACCCAAGCCGGACGAGTTGCTGACGCACCTTTGCGCCGGACGCGTCCTTACTGTCTGCCGAAGGCGGTTCGATGACGTACACCGTATCGCCCGCCGGGGCTCTCAGGATCGAGGCGCCTGGGATAACCAGGACATCCTTGTGCTCGGGCAGGAGCACTTCGACTTGCGCGAACATGCCGGGGTGCAACACCTGGTTCGGGTTGTCGAAGGACGCCCGCAGACTCACGCTCCGGGTCGATTGATCCACCCCGGGATTGATTGCCGCGAGCGTGCCTTCGAACTTGCCGTCCGGGTAGGCATCAATGTGGAGACGCGCAGGCATGCCGGTTTTCAACTGGGCCAGGTCCTGCTGCGGCAACGAAAAATCGGCATAAACCGGGTTAACCGTTTGCAGCCACACGATCGGTTTCCCAACATCGAGGAACTGTCCGAGGTTGACCTGGCGGATGCCCACTTGTCCGGAAAAGGGTGCCCGGATTGTTTTCTTGTCGATGATCGTGCGGATCGCATCGGCGTTAGCCTGGGTCTGTTTCATGGTCGCCTCCGCCAAGTCCAGCTCGGATTGCGCGACCATGTTCTGCTCGCGCAGTTTCTGCTCGCGCACCAGGCTGAGGCGGGCCAGTTCGAGTTGCGCCTCGCTCGCGCGGAGTTGGGCTTCCTCCGACGAAGTGTCGAGGCGGATCAGGAGGTCGCCTTTGGAAACCACGACGCCGGATTCGAACGCGATTTCGCGAACGGTGCCGGCAATTTCCGGGCTGAGAGTCACTCCCTGGATGGCGGTGATGGAGCCGATGGCCGTCAGAGTTCCCTGCCATTTCTCCTCGCGCACGATCACCGACGACACAGATTCGGGGGGCGGGGCGTACGCTTTGCCCGCTTCCATCAATTTGTTGACCTGAAGGGCTTTTATCCCCGCCAGGCCGCCGGCAATGACCAGCACGACAAAAACCGCGATAACAATTTTGCGCATGATTTTCCTTAAGTAACAGTTGCGATCCTGGCCGATCAGTTGGCTCTGACAGGCCCGGTACGCGGGCTCCGATGCTTTCCGTTCCTGCCCGGAGTGAGGCCCGCCGCCCCCTCCAGAAAGAGCCGCACAACCTGTTGGGCGGTCCGCCGATCCAAAGGGCACTCCGGGACCAGCAGCCGAACCATCACGTGGCTGTTGAACTGTCCATAGATGCCCATCGCCAGTTCTTCCACACTGAAACGCCGATCCAATTCCCCCGAGGCTTGGCCCAGCTCGATGAGCGCGCGAATAAACCCGAAGGCGCGTTTGCCCTTTTCGCGGCATCGCGTTTGGCCGGGCGCTTCTCCCGAGGCGGCGAAGGCGGTGGCGAAGGCCAGCCGCATCAGCTCGCGATTGCGGACCGAAAACTCAAAAATCGCCGCCGCGATCTCCTCCAGTTTTTCGGCGAGGGTTCCACCACGCTGTGCCGCTTCCTGCATGAGGCGGTAACGCTCGTCGTGCGCCTGGTCGACCAGCGCGGCGAACAGTCCCGCTTTATCCTTGAAATAATAGTACAACGCGGGCTTGGAAACCCGCGCCGCGTCCACGATCTGCTGAACCGACGTGGCCGAGTAGCCGCGGTCGGCAAAGCTTTTCAACGCGGCCTGCAAGAGATGCCGGCGCGTTTCGGAGTCGGAATGATTGAGAGGATTCGCCACGACTTACCGAACGGTAGGTATGATCAGGGCTCCTGTCAAATTTTATGTCGAAAAAAATTTAGAGCTGGAGTGCTGGAAGGGAGGTTAAGACCAGGAACGGTTCTTTCCTCCGAGCGCCATCACCAATCGAAGACCGTTACGGCATCAAGGTCCTTCCAGTGGCCATTCTTGCCGGTCTTTGGAGTGGTTCGTCCGACATATTGGAGAACCCGGTGGGGCGGCGTTTTCTCCAATGTGAAGAACAACGGATCGACCAGAGCCGAGATCAGCAGGCTGGTCGGCTCCATCTTTACGATCAGGACCTCCTGGCCGCGCCACCTGGAGTCGGATGCTTTGACGAAACTGAACCCCACGGTTTCTTTTCGCGGTACGACCGCGTAACGACACGCGACTTTCTCGCCTCGGATCAGCCGCTCATAATGCGCGACCAGGAACGGGCCGACCATGTCATTCACCAAAGTTTCCCGGTCCAGGATTTCGCTCCCGACTTTGGACCTGGCGGCCGCAGAAGCGCTCTGGGCGTAGCGGAAAGCCATGCTGGGTTTGGCGAGGTGTTGTGGATCTCCTTCCACGGTGGCGCTTCCCGAGGCGCCGGTCTGCAACTCCTCTAATTCAAACGAGGCCAGCTTGTTGCCGTCGTAAGCGACTTGCTCGCGCGCGGCGAGCTTGCCGTCCGGATAGCGATACTCGCGCAAGACGCGAATCGTCGAACCGTCGCGAGTCGCAACGCGTTTGAACTTGAACAGCGGCTCGCCGGCTTTTGGGTCGCGGGAATAAATGGTGCCAGTCAGAACGGTTGGCTCTTCGTAAACAAGTGGCAGAGCGGCAGCGGCCGAATGGCCGGTTGAACCGCGCCCGAGGCCAAGGAGGAACAGGCAAGGGCCGGTCAAATTTGACGCCAACCTCCTGGTGGTGACTATCGGCTCGAACATAGTTGAGTCTACACCATGAATCACACGGTGGCATGGCTTAAAGGCTGACCACTCAAAAAGGGATGGAAAAAAGCGGGCCGATCAGGAACATTAGGGGCATGGTACAAAGTGCGACGGCGGCAGCCCCCCTCATGGTGGCGGACGAAATCCAGAAGGCATGGCACGAGCTGCGGCTAAGAGTCGAACTATTGGAGGCGGAAAGAACCTTGCTCGAACAGGAAAACAAAACGCTTCGACAATTGATGGAGCGCGTGATCGAGCATCGGCAGAAATCGCACACCGAGCTGGTGCTGCTGCTGACTGGATTGGTGAGCAAGCTGCCGATCAACGACGTCGGGGTGATCGTTTCCCGATTAGTGGAACATAACACCAGCGTCTCGCAATACCTCTCCGCGCTCTCAAAGGGAACCATCGATTGCGCCATGGCGTTTGAGCAACCGGCGGTGCTCAAGAATCTCGAAGAATCAAAACGGGAGTTGGTGGCGGCCGTGAAGTCCCTGGTCGAGGAGTTGGTTCGGCTCGATACCCCGTTGGAGCGAGAGCTGATCGAGTCCTGGATCCCCCAGCCGGACAGCTTCTTCTCGCCGCGCGGGGCCAGGGCTAACCGTTGTTTTATTAAAGGCCTGGTACCGCGCGAGCGCATCGTGCGGGAGTTCGGAGACGAGGCCCTGGCCTTTTTCAACGACGTTACCACGGACCCGAAATTAAATCCGCACCCCAAACCCGAGGAAATCGTCCTGTGTTTCCGGAATGATTTCGAAACTGTGCTGCAACAAAACCCGGCGGTGACCGCCAAAAAGCGGGGAGAACTGGAGGCGCTGCACCAAAAGGTTCAGCGGAGCAAGGCGCCCAGCGAGCAGGCCCGTGCCCAGAAAATCGCTTTTCAAAAACTGTCCTTCATCATCGAGCTGCT
>JANXQE010000628.1 GCA_025356925.1 Limisphaerales bacterium
AATAACTCCGAAGTGGCGCTCGACATCGAGGTGGCGATCGCCATCGCTCCAGGGTTGTCCAGTGTGATGGTTTACGAAGGCACCTCCGCGAACACCCTGCTTAATCGCATGGCGACCGACAATCGAGCCAAGCAAATCAGCTCTTCCTGGACGTTCCCGATCAACGGCACGACTGAAAACATTTTTCGCCAATTCGCCACTCAGGGCCAGTCGATGTTCCAAGCTTCCGGCGATGATGGCGCGTACTCCGGCGCGGTGGCCAAGCCCGCCGATGACCCGAACGTGACAGCCGTCGGTGGAACAACCCTGAGCACAAGCGGCCCGGGTGGCGACTGGAGCTCGGAGACGAGCTGGAACTGGGCAACCAGCGGGCTGGGCACAAGCGCCAGCGGCGGGGGCATCAGTACCACCTATGCGATCCCCAGCTACCAAAAGGGGGTGGACATGAGCAACAACCAGGGCTCGACCACAATGCGAAACCTGCCGGATGTGGCGATGACCGCCGACAATGTTTGGGTGGTATGGGACAACGGCAGCTCGGGTGGCTTTGGAGGGACCAGCGCCTCGACTCCTCTGTGGGCGGCGTTTATGGCGCTCGTGAATCAACAAGCGATCGCCAACGGGCGCGCCACCGTGGGTTTTGCCAACCCGGCCCTGTACGCGATCGGAAAAGGAACCAACTACGGCTCCTGTTTCCATGACATCACCACCGGCAACAATTTCAATGCCGGCAATCCTGCCAAATTCACAGCCGTTTCCGGCTATGACTTGTGCACGGGGTGGGGAACCCCGGCCGGCCAGCCGCTGATTAATGCCCTGGCCGGTGGAACCAACCTCCCGCCTGCCTTCAAGCACAATCCCTTCGCTGCATCACCCGCCAACGTCGGGCAACCCTGGTCGGGTTCCATCTCCAACGAAGCCAGCGATCCCAATCCGGGCACTCCCTTGATTTTTGAGAAGGTGAGTGGACCCCTCTGGCTTGTGGTGGCCCCAGACGGTTCACTTTCGGGCACCCCAGCGCCGGGTGACGTCGGGACCAACAGCTTTAGCGTGATGGTCAAAGATGCTGGCGGCCTAACCAGCAGCGCCACTATGCAGGTGCCAGTCATGCCAGCGCCAGTTGGGGCCAGTCTGCAGTTTTCCCTCCAAAGCAACGGCTTGGTCCTGAGCTGGAGCGGAGGCAGCCCTCCGGTTCAGCTCCAAATGTCGACGAACCTGGCGACTGGTATCTGGCAAAACGTCGGTGGCTTGAGCAGCAATTCTACGTTTAGCGTTACTCCCGAGCCTGGCGTAGCGTTCTTCCGCCTCCAGAGCGCCGCTCCCTGATTCGGGCCAGGCCCCCGAACGCAGCCCTGCTGCAGGCGTTCTGTTGCGTTCGTCAGGGCGCGCGCAAACGGAAAAACCCGACTCCGTTGGTCATGGGCAGTTGCGCGGTGACGACGCCATTGTTGGTCGAGAGATTCTGCTCTACCGGAGTCCAGCTCGGAGGGGCCAGGCTGGACGTGGTTTCGAGATTCAAGAGTGTTCCCGACCAGGAGAGCAGCAGGTTGTTGCCCGAGGCAGAAGCTGAAAGCGTTGGAAAGCCAGTCATCAGCTCCGTCACCTGGGTTGACCACGCGCTGGCGCTTGAGGGGAACGCCTGAATGGTCCAAAAGCGGTTGGGATCGGTCGGATCCACGCTGGTTGCCCCATAATCACCCCAACGGCTCGTGGTACTCGCGGTGTTTTGATAGCTGGCGGTCCCCGACTTCAGGAGCAACGGTTGGCCGAAAGTCGTTATCCCGTTGAGGGTGCTTCCTACCACCGCGAAGCTGCTGACGAACGTGTCGCTGCTGGAGGCATTGTACGCAATGACCACCGTGCCGGCGGCATTTGCAGCAATCGAAGGATAAAAGAGGTCCTTGACCGGGTCACTAATGGTGCCGGACTCCAGGACCGTCTGGCTGGACGCATTGATTCGATACCATCGAACCGCGGCCAGATTACCGAACTGAGTGTTGTGAACGGCATACAGCACACCTCCAATTTCATAGACCTGGGCACTAAAACGGGCATCCCCATCATCGAGGTTTGACGAGCCGTCGGGCTGGGTAGGGTCCAACGGTATCGTATACGGCGGCACGGAAAGCAAACTGGAACTGCTCAGAGTGGCGGGAGCCGGACCGGCAGGATTTTGAACCTTGAAACTCACCAAGGAGGTATTGGTTACGAAATTCCCGCTCGCATCGAGCCCGATGCTGGCAGTCGAGAGAATGGTCCCCTGGCCGCTGCCATCCAGGCAGATGGCCGGCTGCAGGATTTCGCCCCGGACACTATAATTCATGACTCCGAACCAGGTCAGGCGCGAGGTCACGGGTGGATTAGCGAGCAGATCGGCTTTCGGGATCGATACCAGCGTCGGCCCGATTGGATTGTTGTTGGCATCGAACATATCGCCGGAAAGGTACACACCTTGGGCGTCCAGACCCAAAGTGGGGAAGTCGGCGAAATCGTTTCCCCCGGGGTCTCCGGGGATGGCGACGCCCTTCCAGGCGCCGGTGGGGTCTGCGCTGATCGAAATCGCTAACAAGAAGCGATTCGTGTTAACGTTCAGAATGAAATCAACCTGGGAAGCAAACCATCGTTGCGAGGCAGGATCGTAAATAATCCGCGGGTCTGTTACATCCCAGCCACTGGGCAGGGTGATGCCTGCCTGGGTCCAGAAGGCGATGTCGGTCATCGTTTTTACCTCGCTGCCGTTGCTCTTGTTGAACACCGCAAAGCGTCCGTTGATGAACTCCACAAAATGGAGCGGTCCGACCGCGCCATTTGGATCCGGAGGTAACGCGCTCGAGTCGACGTTCAGTGTGCTGGCAGTGAAATTCTGTCCAATTGCCACCACGACCTGACCGGGAGAGTTGGTCGGGGGGGAGCCGGCCACGGCCAGCATCAGAAACCGGAACAATGTGTGGAGGCTGAGGTGGAGTGAGCGAACCGGTCGAGGTCTTGTCCAAATCATAGGAGCATTGCGACTGAAATTGTTGCCGAGTATTCGGCGTCAAGCAATCCAATTTGGCTTTGGATCCAAAAAGGCACGCTACGCCGCGGCTGACCCACCCGGCGAGGACGGGCTCGGCGAGTCCACTGTAGGTTCTGCGTCGCGCTGGTATTTGGGCCTCGCGGGGCTCGGGCCTCCAGCGCACCGCACAGAATCCGGCCGGAACGGTTAGAATGCAATTTTCAGTTGTATGGCTGGAAAGGTTTGCCTAATCTCGGGAGCGATCAGCCCGCAAGAACCTTTGAACCATGAGCGCTACGACCGATGCCTCGGAAGCGAGCCGCGAACCCACCACCCGAGGTCCAATCATGCGGATCCTGTTCGTCGACGATGAAGAGATGGTGCTGCGCATGCTGCGAATGGCCGTGACTTCGATGCAGGGGGAGTGGGAGGCGTCTTTTGCCAACTCCGGTCGTGAAGCCCTTGAACTGCTGGCAAAAGAAACCTTCGACATGGTCGTTTCGGATATGCGCATGCCGGGCATGAGCGGTGCGCAGTTGCTTAACGAGGTGTTCAGGTTGTACCCCGCGACGTTCCGCATCATCCTGACCGGGTTTGTCGAACACGAGAAGGTGATGGAGGCTGTTGGAACTGCCCACCAGTTTTTGGCAAAGCCTTTCCAGTTGGACAGTTTAAAGGAACTGTTGCGCCGGGCAAGTTCGCTCAAACAGCGCCTGCGCAGCCAGCGGGCCCGCCTGATCGTTGCCCAGATCGGCTGCGTGCCGAGTGTTCCGGATGTCTATTTCAAAATCCTCGATGCGTTGCAGGCTCCCCATTGCCCCGTGGAACGCATCGGCGAGATCGCCGCTACCGACCCGGGCCTTACCAGCAAGCTCCTTCAGTTGGTCAACTCCGCGTTCTTCGGCTTCTCATCCCAGGTTTCCAACGCGAACGAGGCCGTGATGCTCCTGGGCACCGGCACGATCCGATCGCTGGCTTTGACCTGTCGGCTTTTCTCCGCATTTAAGGTCGAGCATTCCCCCGATTTTTCCGTGGAACAGGTTTGGACCCATTCGCTGCGGGTCGCTCGCCTTGCAGAGCACATCGCTCGGTTGGAGCGGGCCAATAACGCGCTGGTCGAGCAGGCATTCACTGCCGGTTTGCTGCACGACCTCGGGAAGCTGATCCTGGCAAATGCTCTATCCACCAAGTACCTGGCCCTGGTGCGCCGCTCCGCATCGGAGCGCCGTCCGCTGAGCGAACTCGAGAGCGAGGCTCTCGGGACGAACCACGCGGAAGTCGGTGCCTGTTTGCTTCAGCTTTGGGGGTTGCCTGCCGAGCTCATCGAAGCGGTCCTGTGGCACGAGCAACCGGCCAATGCCTCACTGGACGGGTTTTGCCCAACCATTGCCGTGCACGTGGCGAACCTGTTCGATCATGAAGCCCATGGACCGGTCGGCAACGGCGCTCCCAAGCAACTGGACAGTGTTTGCCTCGACCGGCTTGACCTCGGGCAACGATTAGCCGTGTGGCGCGAACATTGTGTCGATGGCTGACGAAAACCGGACTGCGGCGAGGCGAAACACAAATTCAAAACACACTACTCCCGCGTTCGTTTCCAGTTAGCGGGTTGTAACAAACCGCGCGAGTTGGGTAATTTCCATTAACCAGATCGCGATGACCGATACGATTACCTCCAGGGCCGGGCCTCAAGTCTTTCCCCCCACGCGATGGTCTTTGGTGTTGGCTGCACGTGAAGGAGTGGGCGGTGAATCGGCCGCGGCGCTGGAAACCATCTGCCAGACCTACTGGTATCCGCTCTACGCCTTTGCGAGGCGCTCGGGCCAGTCTCCGCCGGACGCGCAAGATATCACGCAGGGGTTCTTTCAGCTCTTTTTGGAAAAACAATGGGTCAAGGATGTGGATCGTGACAAGGGTCGCCTGCGCTCTTTTTTGATTACTGCGCTTAAGGGGTTTATGGCGAAAGAATGGCGGCGCATGTCTTCCCGGAAGCGCGGCGGCGGCGAGCTACACTTGTCCATCGACACTCAATTCGCCGAGAGCCGTTACGCCGTTGATCCTGGGCGAGAGTTTGGGGCCGAAGATAACTTCGACCGCGAATGGGCCCTCCGGCTGCTGGAGATTAGCGTCGAACGCTTGCGGGCCGAGTTTGAACGGTTGGGGAAGCCGGGTGATTTTGCCGTCCTCAAAGACTTTCTAACGGCACAACATGCGAGCATTGATTATGGCCAGGCCGCCGCTCGCCTGAGACTCAGCGAGGGCGCTACACGGGTGGCCGTTCATCGCTTCCGCAAGCGCTTTCGCGACCTTTATCGGGAGGAAGTCGCGCAGACACTCCCGGACGGCGAGAATCTCGAGGCCGAGTTACGTTACCTGGCCTATGCCGTCACACGGTCGTGAAAACGCGCGTCCCTGTAACAGTCGCCCGCCAAGCGGTAAGTAATGGGCATGAGTGACCTGACCTGTCCGCACTGCGGTGAGAGCCTCCCGCCAAACTCTCCTGCCGGTTTGTGTCCGCGTTGTCTGATGCGCATGAATATGGCGACGCAGACTCGCTTGTGCGGAGAGGAAGCGGCCCCGGGCACCGCGCTCCCGCCGGCTGCCGAAGAAATTGCCAGGCACTTTCCCAACTTCGAGATTCTGGAATGTCTGGGTCGAGGTGGAATGGGAGTGGTCTACAAAGCGCGGCAGAAATCATTAAACCGGTTAGTTGCCTTGAAACTTGTGGCGCCTGAGCGGGAGAAGGATGCTGCGTTCGCCCGGCGATTCGCCCTCGAAGCCGAGACCCTCGCCAAGCTGAATCACCCAGGGATTGTCACAATCTATGATTTCGGCCAGGCGGACGGGTTGTTCTATCTGGTGATGGAGTTTGTGGATGGAGTGACGCTCCGGCGTCTCCTCGACGCCGGGCGCGTGTCTCCACGGGAAGCGCTGGCCATCGTGCCGCAGATTTGTGACGCGTTGCAATACGCCCATGACCAGGGAATCGTCCATCGCGACATAAAACCCGAAAACATTTTGCTGGACCGGCGGGGCAGGGTGAAGGTGGCGGATTTTGGCGTGGCAAAGTTAGTGCAAGGCGAAAACGAGCCAATTTCAGGGAGGAGTGCCCTCGCGGGTCCCACTTCGTTGACCGGTGCCGGCAAAACCTTGGGGACGCCAAGATATATGGCACCGGAACAGGTGCAGCATCCTGCTGAGGTGGATCACCGCGCTGATATCTATGCATTGGGCGTCGTCCTGTATCAGATGCTCACAGGGGAGCTGCCTGGGCCGAAGCTTCAGCCACCTTCGAAGAAGGTCCAAATCGACGTGCGCCTGGACGAAATCGTTCTTTTGGCGCTCGAAACAGACCCGCAACGTCGCTACCAGCAGGCCAGCGATATGAAGACTGCTGTCGAAATTATCGCCAGCGACTTGGCGGCTCAACAGCAAAAAATCGCGGATGGGAGCAGCAAAGCAAAATCCGAACCTGGGTCTGCGAATTTGGCCTGGGCCAGAGCCATCGGCCAGAGGGCCTGGCTGTACGCGTTTGCTGCGGGCATTCTGGCGGTGCTGCTCTTCGAGTTTGCCGCCTCGGTAGTGATCATGGAAGCCCGTCCGGTTGCGTTTGCACTAGGCTTGCCGGCCGGCGGTGTCGCCGTCGTTATTCTCCTCCTGGCGCGCAAACAGTGGCTGGGAGGATTCCTGGCCTGCGTTGCATTCGTCTTTTTCCTTTGGCTCGCCCTCGCTGCGGTGATGTCGGGTCCTTTTGCGCTCGGTTTGGCGTCGGGAATCGCCGCGTTGGCAATGTTCATCTGGGTCATCAAAAAGCCCTATTTCCCTCCTGGGTTCCTGGTCCCATTCCTGAGCGTTCATCTCCTGATCTTCGGTGTCAGTGCGCTGGTCACTGCAATCATGCCTGAGTCCTTTGTCAGTACGGCCAGGGTTGAAATCCAGCGCCGTGAGGCTCAGCCGGCATTCCCAGGCGCTCCGTTTCTAACATCCGGTTCTTATGACCCATACTTTATCCAAACTGAGTTCGAAGTGATCCAGTCTGAAACAGTTCTCGGCCATGTGATTGAGGAGTTGCAACTCCAGAACAAGTGGGGTCAACGATACGGGCACGGCCAACCACTCACACTGCACGAAGCTCGGACTCTGCTGCTCCGGTGCCTTGACACGCGGCCTGTGCGCAACGCGAACCTGATCGAGATTCGGGTGTTCAGCGACCGACCGGACGAGGCCGCCACGATTGCCAACCAAGTTGCCGAAGACTATCAAGCCCTGCATCGCCGCGCTGGAGTGGCCGGCGAGACCTCCTTGTCACACGTCCGGGTCCAAATCGTCGACATGGCTAGCCCTGGGTTGAGACCGGTGCGTCCGAACAAACCTATGAATCTGGCCATCGGCGCTCTAGCGGGTCTCCTGCTTGGCACGATCGTCGGAAATGGCACTGCGGCCCGCAAGGCGAAGAGAAACGCGGCTTAGTCCTCAGTGCCGAGTCAGCTCAAGGCCTATTGCTCTCATTTGAGCCGCAAAGTCTGGTCCTGGTCTGCACCGGACACCCGAAGCTTCACGGCATCCGGGGAGATGCCCAGGCAGCGCACGAGAACGTTGGTCGTGCCCACGCGCACCTTGGCTTCCTCATTTACTCCAAACGTCTGGTCATTAATGAGAGCTAATGGCCGTTTCTGGTCCCAGAAGATCGCTTTGAGGACCAGGGCATCCGGCGCGCGTCGAGGCGCTGCCCGATTGACTGACAGGTCCATGGCTGGCGGGCCAGTGGAGTGCCGTGGTTCGAGCTTCCGGACGCGTCCCGGATCGGTTGAGGCAAGCTGGTCATCGGCTCCGGATTGCATCCAATCCAGGATCTCGTTAAAGCCATAGCTCCGTTGCGCTGCGACGAACAAGTCAATCTGGCCGCGGGTGTAGGCATTGCGCAGGATCATCGCTTTTTGAGCCTCGTTACCGAGCGACTCCATGAACAGGAAAGCAACGAGCTCACAAAAGCCCTCCTCAGCATCGCGGCTCAACGAAGCTTTGCGGGCACGGGAGAGGTGCTCGCCCACCCAGGTGTGGCTGTATTCGTGCGCACAAGTGGCCTGAAACCAACTGAACGGGAGCCCGGTCATTAGGCTAATATGATATTCCAACTCGCGGTGATTGGTTTTTGTTTGAGTGATACCCCAAACGTTCGGGCAGTGGTAATCGTTGCCGGCCAGCTTGAAGAGGTCCAATAAATGGACCCGGTCCACCAGCCCGACCGTGACATTAGTCTCCGGGAACGTTGTGAATCGGGAAAAGAGCCGGTCCAATCCGTCCCGCACTTCGCGGCAAATCCGCAGGCCCTCTTCCTCTCGCAGAACGGCGGTCCTGGCGTCGCGCGCGCAAAGCACGCGTTGATCGGGTAAGGACATAAACCCAACGCAGTTGGTGTTGGAAGGCAGGCCACAGACAAAGCATTCGGGATACGATTGTTCGCAGGCCTTGCAAACATGCCTCTTTTCCAGGGTAACTTTGTCCTCAATGCTGTAAAGAACGTCGACAATGGACCGTCCGCAGACGACGCAGACATCTGCCTCCGCCGCTACCAGGCGGAACGGCCAGAAGGAAGAAGTCAGCAAGACAACCTTCAACCAGAACATCGTTGCCGCTCGGATGCGAATCATCAGTCCTATAGTGGCCGTCGGGGATGGTGGCGACAAGCCCAAGGTGGGCGGTGCCCTGGTAGGGGCCATCCCTCACAATCTCGGACGCAACCTGAGCGCTCCAGCCACTCCCGATTTTCGGTTTGTTCAGGATGGAGTGTCGTGCCATGATCAACGCGTAGTTGTTGGCGACCATGCAAAACCTTCCATCAATCGAAGGAGCGGGCCCGGACACCCCTGCGCCAGAGTTTCTCGAACGCCTCGTGCACCAGGCGGAGAGTGCGAACGCGAGCGACATTCATTTGCAGATGCTCGGACCCTCCGCGTGTATGTCGTTCCGGCTCGACGGCGTCATCACTCCCCCTACGGAGATCCCGGGCACCTTGGCCGAACGGCTCTTCGGCCGAGTCAAGTTTCTGGCTCGGCTAAAAACCTACCAGGAATCCCTGCCACAAGACGGACGCATTGAGAAGGAGAGCGTGCACGCTCGCAGCGATATCCGCGTCGCCACGTATCCAACCGTAACGGGCGAGAAGATCGTCCTGCGACTTTTCAACGCGCCCAAAATCCAAACCCTCGACCAATTGGATTTTCCGACCGAGACACGGTCAGAGTTGGAAGGATTCCTGCGGCAAACCTCGGGGCTGCTGCTGCTGACCGGCCCCGCGGGCAGCGGCAAAACCACCACAATCTACGCCTGCCTGCTCCACCTGGTCGGCCTTGGTGGACGTCACATCATCACGGTCGAAGATCCTGCTGAGCAAATTGTGCCCGGGATCATGCAGACCGAGGTCAATGAAGCCCGCGGCCTCGACTTCGCGAAAGCCGCGCGGCATTTGCTTCGCCAGGACCCGCAAGTATTGGTCATCGGTGAGATTCGGGACGAAGAGACGGCCAACATTTGCGTGCGCGCTGCCCTCACCGGACATCTGGTCATTTCGACGCTCCACGCCGGTTCCTGCCAGGGGGTTTTCGAGCGGCTCCTGGTCCTCTGCAACGATCACTCGGCGGTCGCCTCGTCCGTCGAGTTAGTCTTGAACCAACGACTTTTGAGACGGTTGTGCTCCAGTTGTACAGGGCGCGGCTGTACTGACTGCCTTGCCACTGGTTACCGAGGCCGCCTGCCTTTACTCGAATCGCTCCGCCTCGGCAACGTGGCCCGGCGCCTCCTTGCCTCTGGACACCCTGCCGATTTGGCCGCCAAACCGTCGCTGGAAGATCGTGGCCTGGCAATGGTCGAAGCGGGCGTTACCAACCTGGCCGAGCTTCAGCGGGTTCTGGGATTTAGTCTGCAAAGGAAATCCTGACGCCAAGAGCGGCTCGCCTTGAATGGCACCGGGGAGCGCCGGCGAGTCCGCTTATCCTAAGAGGCGCAACAGGCCGGAGGGACGCCGACGCTCCCGGGAGACGCAGATCGGCACATGGTCTCAACGCACGTTCGCACGAACCTGCGGGCTCTCGATAAACCAGTCCGGGGATGCCGGAGGTTTTGGAGTGCCCCAGTTCTGTGGCGCTTTTCGGATCCACGACCGAAAGCGGCGCTGAACCACCGCACTCTAAAACGCTCCGCGAGGAACGAGCGAGAGGCTGCTCCTGGGTTCCTGGTCCGCATGCCTGAGAAGGTTCGAAAGTAGATCGTCGCTCAACCAGCGCCAGGGGCGAACACCTTATAATTATTAGCGTGACGATTATTTTCCTGCTATGTCCAATCCTTTAGCTGAACATGAATTACGACGAATTTGCCTTCTTCAACCAACAGCTCGCTGCGATGCTGCGCGACGGTATCCCGCTGGAGGGCGCGCTTAAACAACTATGTAACGGGATGCGGCACGGCCCGTTGCGGAGGCAGGTTGAGCAAATCGAGGCGGATCTTTCCCGCGGTGTGCCCATGAAGGAAGCTTTAAACCGAAGCCAAGTGCCCGAGTTTTATCGGCGCATGGTCGAGATTGGGGCTCGCAGCAATGACCTGCCCGGCATGCTCACGATGTTGGCAGACCACTATCATCGGGCCAATACGGTCTGGACCCGGCTTAAAGGCCTGATGGTCTACCCGTTGATCGTCATCACTGTTTCCCTCGCGCTGACCTTGATCATGAGCGTCGTCTTCAGCCATTTTCTCTCAAGCTTGCTGGGCACTTTCACGCCACCCACCGCCTGGCTGGCGAGCATGTGGATTCCTCCCGCAGCGCTCGCGCTGCTGGCCGTGGTTGGAATCGCGGCCGTTTGTCTGCCTGCCTGGCGGGAGAGGTTGAGGTGGCGATTACCCGCTTTCCGCGAAGCGAGCCTCGCTCAACTGGCGTCGGCAATCGCCTTGATGCTTCGGAACGGAACGCCCTTGGCCGATGCCCTGGCGCTGGCCGAATCGTTGGAGGCTTCCACTCCGGCCGGTCCGGCCCTGGCGCGATGGCGATCCCTGGTCGTGGCCGGGCAGGGCAAACCATCCCAGTGGGCGGGGCCAAGCCGGCCATTTCCACCGCTTTTTCTGTGGTTGGTCCAAAGGGGCGGTGAAGATGCTGCGGCCGGGTTTCAGCAGGCGTCCGAGCTTTACCAAACCCGCGCTGCCTATCGGATCGAACTCGCGCTCTATGGCGCGTTGCCCATCTCCGTCCTGTTCCTCGGGCAGATGATTTTTTGGCAAGTCGCGCCCTTGATGCAGGCCATGACCCAAATGATGCGGGCGCTCGGCGACTCGGGAGGTTAGACTGCGATGAGTGAATTGTTTCGCGAAATTTTCCAGCCAGACCCTCTTCAGGGGTTTCTCGGTCTCCTGTTGGGCTTCGTATTATACGTAATCCTCGGTCTTCTCCCGGTCCTCGGGGCGCTGTATGTAATCTACTTTCTCCTGACCCTGCCGCTAAGAAGAAACGAGCGGGTCCGAGTGTTCCTGGATTTGCTCGAACTCGGCCTCAAGGCGGGCCGAACTGAGGAACGCGCCATCATTGAGGCCTCGGCCAGCCGTGACCGATCCCTCGGTGCCCGGTTTCATCTGTTGGCCGCATACCTCGAGGAAGGCATGCGTTTGAATCAAGCACTCGACCAGGTTCCTCGGCTGCTGCCGCCGCAAATTCGAGCGATGCTCAAGATCGGCGAGCGCCTGGGCGATCTGCTCAAGGTCCTGCCGGCCTGCCGGTTGACTCTCGAGGGCGGCGTCTCTCAGGTGCGCGGCGCTCTGAATTATCTGCTCGTCCTGTGCTTTGTCGGCATCCCCTTCACTATTCTGGTGCCGCTGGTTCTCAAACTCAAAGTCCTCCCTTCCTTCCAGGCGGTCTTTGCCGGAATGCTCGAGGGCAACCGGTTGCCCGAATTCACACGCTTGGTTTTTGCCAGCAGCACTTACTTCGTCGCTATCCAGACCGCCCTGCTGGGGCTGGTTTGGCTCCTGACTATCGGTTACCTGGGCGGCCCGAGACTTCAAGTCTGGTTTGGTCGAATCCTTCCTGGCGGAAGGGGTCTCGTCGATCGACTCTTTTACTCCTTTCCCTGGCGTCGCAAACGTCTCCAACGTGATTTCTCGGCGATGCTTGCCGTTCTCCTTGAAGCCGGTGTGCCCGAAGCTGAGGCGGTTCGGTTTGCCGGCGAATCGACCGCCAACTCCGTTTTTTGCCGCCGGGCGGAACGCGCCAGCGCGCTGCTTGCCCAGG
>JANXQE010000639.1 GCA_025356925.1 Limisphaerales bacterium
CCTGGGATGTCCCGGTCTGCTGCTTGGGGAAGGCACCTATGTGACCAATGGCGTCGAATACGCCGTCGCCGGGGCCAAGCCCGGTGAACAGGTCCACCCGGCAATCGCTCTCAACTCGAACGGCGGATTTCTTGTCTGGGAAGATAACGTGACCAGTCCCTCCGGCTTGGGCATCAGCGCATTGCGCCTGGACAGCGGCTTTTCCGGCGCCTTGTCGTCCTTCAAGGTTAATTCCTCCACCGCAGGCGATCACGAGCGTGCGCAGGTGTCGCTGCTGAATGATGGCGGAGCTGCCTTTGTGTGGCAGGGAGGGCGGTATGGTTTCCAACACATCTACGCCCGATTCCTTTCCTCCAGCAACACGTGGCTCACGGGAGATATTCAGGTCAATAGCTCGACGAATTTCGTTCAAGTCAATCCGGTCGTCGCAACTCTCAACAATGGGAACGTCATCGTCGTCTGGAGCAGCTTTGGCCAGTATAACGCGACCAGCATGCAGGACGTTTATGGCCAGGTGTTCTCAGCCAGTGGCCAGAAAATTGGCGGGGAAATCCTCGTCAACCAGGTCGTGTCCTATAATCAACGCAACCCCACAGTGGCTGCCCTTAGCGCGGGTGGATTTGTAGTCGCGTGGGTGTCGGAACAACAACGGATCATCGGCGGACCGAGCGGTGGCGCTGTTTTACCGACTCAGCTTCCCCGCCCGAGCATAGACATTTACGCCCGCCTGTTTTCCGGCACCGGGCAACCCCTCAACAATGAATTCCTGGTGAACACCGATTCGAACATCTGCGCTAACCCCAACGTGACCGCGGGGCAGGGGGGAGCGTTCATTGTGGGTTGGGGACAAAGAGATCAGGACGTGCCAGCCAACGGTTGGGACGTCTTTGCGCGGGCTTACTCAGCCGCTGGCGTGGGTGGCGCCGTCAGCCGGATCAACACCGAAACCTACGGCGACCAGTACGCGCCGCGACTTAGCTCCGCCGGGGCGGACTATCTTATGGTTTGGACCAGCATGGGCCAGGACAGCTCCATGGAAGGAATCTATGGGCAATTTCTCAAAGCGGACGGCTCCACCAATGGCGGAGAGTTCCGCGTCAATACCACCTGGGTGAGCAAACAGATGCACCCGGCGGTCTCTTCTGACGGCAGCGGCCGCTTCCTGGTAAGCTGGACCAGCTTCACCGGGAGTCGCTCCAGCTTCGACCTGTACGCCCAGCGCTATGTCAATACCGTCCAACAGTTGCCACCGATGGCGGCTCCGTACGTTTACGTGCCTTTTATCACCAGCAACGGTGCTTATCAGGCCACCGTAGTGGTCTCGTGGCCAGTGCAAACCGGCCTGGCGGTTGACCACTATGAAGTGTATGTCGACGGAGCGCTAGCGACCTCGGTGATCACGAACACCTGGACGATGACCGCCGCCAATGGATTGACAGCCTCGAGCACTCACAGCTTCCAGGTTACCGCGGTCGGGACCGATCGTCAGCGCACACCCTTGTCGCCGCCGGCGACAGCGACTACTTGGGGCGGCTACAACTGGGGCGGTATTCCCTTTGAATGGATGGCCGCTAATTATGGCATGGACAGCTCCCTGTGGCCTTCTGCCAACGGCAGTCTGGGCCAGGGCGGTCCAACACTTTCCCAGGTTTTCCTGACCGGCGGCAACCCTTTGAACCCTTCGACCTGGCTGCGCACGAGCCTCGAAGTTGCCCAGGTTCAAGGCCAGGCGGTTTACCTGCTTCATTGGAACACTCAGCCCGGGCTGACCTACCAGGTCCAGACCTCGTCCGACATGACGACCTGGGTCGATTTCCAGTCTCCCCGCTTTGCGGCCGACGTGGCTGACTCGGTTCCTGTGCCTAAAAACAACCTGCAGTACTATCGGCTCGTCCGCCTCCGTTAACTGACATTGTTATGCCGCAATTCCTTAAGAACCTGGCCTTCCTGACCCTGCTGGTCCTAAGCGGGCAATCGTCCTGGGGGTTCGCCTTGCTCGGGCCCATCAATGAACCGTATCAAGTTCCCACTATCGGCTATAATGTTTTTGGTGATATCGGCGGACCAAAGAACCTGGGAGAGGCGTACCGCCGCAATACCCCCGTCATTTATTACTCTGTTGATGCCAACTTCCTGGATTACTTCTCCTCCAACGGGGTATTTGCTGTTGATTCCGCCGTTGCCATTCTCAACGGTATTACCAATGTCTCCCAGCTAAGCGGCGATCTTTCCGAGTTTCCCAGCCAAGCGGAACGGGAGAATTACCTCGCCGCAGCATTGTCCCTGGTCGATGTAAAAACCTGGGCGCTTAAAATATTGGTCGAACAACTCGGACTGGCTCAACCCGAGCGCTTTGTTTGGGGGTTGCACGATCGTATCCAGATACCAGGCTGGCCCACCCCCTGCCCGTCGGGGATGGTATACAGCATTATCCAACGGAACTTCGATCCCGTGATGTCAGCGTTGGATCAATTCGAATCCTCCTCTTACGTTAACGGCAGTCTCTACACGTATTTTATCCTGGAGACCTGCCCTTCCACCGCCCAGCCGATTTGCATTGCCGTCCCCGTTTCAGTGGATCCTCTGGACTTCTCTTACACGGCCGTAGCCGGCCAGCCAGTGATTGCCACGACAGCTTCTTTGCTGGGCCGGTTCTACACCGGTCTAACCCGGGACGACGTCGGCGGTTTGCGTTACCTTTACCGGACTAACTTGATGGCCTATGAGAGCACTGGCCCGAACACGCTCGCCGCTGTGACCAACCCGGTTCCGCAAATCCTGTTCACCTCAAATTTAACGCTCTTCGCCTCCCAGGCGCTTACTAACGATGCCCCTACTCTCCAGGGCTTGTACCCGAATCTTAATATCATCAACAGCAGCAACTACTTCGTCAACGTTCTCGTCACCAACGTAACTCCGTATTTTACCAACCTTCCCTGGGCTCCCGTTGGCACCACGATCCTGCTCTTTTCGACCAACACCTTCCCGACCATCCAAACCCGGTATGTTCACACGTTTGGAAACCTGTCGGTTCTTTCGGGCACCTCGACCAGTCCAACGCTAGTGCCTCTGACTCAGGTTCCTCCGCCCACCAACACGGCCATCATCACGATTCAGACCGACCTGATTGGAACAACCGCCTCGCCATTCGGTCCCGCTGGCAGTGTCACTATTACCACCAATTCGACTTTCCGAACAATCGTGACCAACACCGTGGTTGGGGACTTTGTGATTTTGAACACCAATCTGTGCTCCGTTGATATTCTTGGGACACAGCTCACCTTTGTTACTTCAGCCACAAATTTCCTCGGATCAGCGACTAACTCCCTCGTCATCACCAATACCGGAGGTTTTACCAATGCCGGTACGACCCTGATTATCAGCCAGAGTGCGATCAATTATTTTACCAATCACGCTTTTTTGATCCTGCCTGTAACCTGCGTCGCCAGCAACGTGGCGCTGTTTCAGGGCATCGACCGAATCCGGTTCGTCCGCCGGGATTTCGATTCGCTGTTGGGCAGATTCTTTGCCCCTTTGACTAACACCTACACCCTAAACTCCATTACGAACAGCACCCTGGTGCCACAACCCATCCTGCGCACAATTGTCGCGCCAGATATTCTTTTCAGTGCCAGGGATTCAGCCCCCGGACCAGAAGCTTACCCTACCGGCGCGCCGATTGTGGAACGTGGCATAAATTTCAATACGAACTTCGAAAATGTTGCCTTGGCCGGCCCGGGTACGATTGAGCCGTTCACCAAGGTTAGCTTCGACAAGGTTGGGCCTATCTACTTTAACTCCTACCTAACGGCATTCTCGGTCGATACGGCCCAGGCCGGGCAGAGAATACTACGAATTCTCGGCTCGTTCGATGGCACGACAAATGCCCCAATCGTCTATCCCAATGGCACGAGTATTCAAAATCTCGAAAACCAGGTCTTAATTGGAATCTCTCCGGCGCTGCTGCCCCAAGGCCAGGTTGGCGTGGCCTATGGCACTGGCAGCCCCACCTTCACCGCAACGGGTGCCAATCTGCCGGTCACTTGGTCGCTGGCCCCGAATTCTCCCGCGTTGCCCCCCGGAATCTATTTATTGTCCGACGGCACACTGGGGGGCACCCCGACCGTCGATGGCACATTTGATTTCACGATAATGTTGACTGACGCAGGAGGGCGCACAGTTGACCGGGCCTACTCGATCACTATAATTCCTTAAGCGGTATGAAAGCATTCATTTCGAAAACTTCACGACCTCTCTCGCAGGGGCTTGGGATCTGCCTGCTGATGGCCGGCTCTTTCCTCCCTTGCTACGGCCATGCCACGGACTTGCTTTGGGACAA
>JANXQE010000645.1 GCA_025356925.1 Limisphaerales bacterium
GCGATCTTGGTATCAGCGGCAAACTTGGCTTCCTGGCCGGCTTGAGTCGCTTGCGAAGAGCGGATCATGGCATCGCGATCCGCCTCGGCCTGGGCGATGACGGCGTCGCGTTTCACCTGGGCGATGCGGGGCTTGCCGAGCGCTTCGAGATAGCCCTGGCCATCGCGGATGTCGCGAATGGTAAAGCTGACAATTCCCAGGCCCATATTGGCCATGTCGCCGGCGGCGACTTCCTGAACCTTGGAAGCAAACGCATCCCGGTTTTGGTAAATATCCTCCACCGTCATGGTGCCCAGGATAGCCCGCAGGTGGCCTTCCATGGTCTGGGTGGCCACATTCTTGATCTCGTCGGTAGTCTTGCTCAGGAACTGCTCGGCGGCGGTGGAGATCGAAACGTCGTCACCTTTCACCTTGATCTGCGCGACGCCATCCACCCGCACGGGCACGCCTTTGCTGGTATAAACTTCGGGAGTCTGGACATCGATCGTGAGCAACTCGAGCGAAAGGAGGTCCACCTTTTCGAAGACCGGCAGGACAAAAACACCGCCGCCTTTGCGGATCTTGAACCCGACCTCGCGCACGGTTCCATCCGGATCGACCACCCGATGCTTCCGGCCGGAGATGACCAGCACCTGGTTGGGCCCAACCTTCATGTAGCGGTTGGCCCAAATCGCCAGCATGGTAAACAGCACAAAGAGCGCCGCGGCAACCGCCGCGATCACCAAACTGGTAGTACTCAATTCACCGAATAGGATGGGAGTGGTCATGGGTTTCGTAGGGCTTCCGGGTTGGCGGTTCTGAGCTCACTTCAGTTTACAGCTTCAACATAGTAGGTTGTGCCGACGATGTTGGTAATTCGGACCGGCTTGCCGGCGGCCACCGGAACTCCGTTTTGAGTGCGAGCGGGAGCCGTGTACCTCGAGCCGCCCTGGACGTAGGCGATCTCGCCTACGCCATTTGCCGGAATCGGCGTGATAATCGAGGCGGTTTGCCCCATCAGGGAAGCCACATGGGATTCGCTGGAGCTTTGGGTTTTGCTAAACATCCAATTGAACAAGCACAGTGCGATAAACGCCATAACCGCCCCGGCAATCGAGGAGAGGGGAGCGCTAATCCATACGCTGCGCGTGCTTTCGTTGTGCGAAAGCACCAGACCGCAAGCCCCAAACGCCGTGACGAAACAGGCCAGAACGGTTGGGCTGAAGAAGGAGATTCCAGGCACTCCGCTATGATCGTAACCGGCCTCCGCGTGTCCACCCGTTCCGATATCACCGCCATCATGCCCCCCGAACAGGTGCCCGGCAAACGCGCTGATGATGGCGAACAGCAGGCCAAGAGTCAGGCAAGCGGTGTAGATTATCATAGGCGCCTCTCTTAATTCATCGGTCTGATGTTAACGCCTCGCCGGAACCGCAATCAAGCAAGAAACCCCGCCCGGACAGAAAAGGGGCGCATCTGCAGTTTTTCGATTTTGCCAAGCCCGGAGCGCAGATTGAAAACCTGAACAGGTCTGGGCTAAAGGTCGGTTACCTCGAAAGGTCAGCGATCCGCCGCGCCTTGATCCGGGACGGCATGAGAAGGCTGCTGTCGTCCGGGTTGTACCAACCATAATACAGTCGTTCCTCGGGATCGCCCCACAGGCACAAGCTGCCGTCGCGCGCTAGAGCGAGGAACCCGCCATTGTCACTCCCGGCACAAACCCAATCCATGTATTGGCTGGGCATGGTCGGTGGGATGACCCAGCCCTCCCAGCTTTCATAACAGGCGAGAGTCCATTGCCATAAAGTGCCGTCACGCTTGATTCCGATTGCTTTTCCCCACCCGCCAAACGTGATCTCTCTCCAGTCGGTGTCATTTCCCCACCGCACCATCCCGCTGGCGGCCGCGCGGGTTTGTTCGGGACTAACCAATCGCGCGTACTGGGAGTTGGTCAGAAAACCCCCAATCCACAACGTGCCATCCTCGCACACCGCGGCGACGGCCGGGCCGCGCAGAGCGATTGAACGCGGCCGGCTACACGGACCGGCCAGCCAGCGTTGAGGTTGCCGAGCCCGGTCGTAAATCCTGGTTTTGCTGACGTTATCCCACCAAACCTCGCGCCACCTCCAGATACTGCCGTCGGACTTCATGGCCGCGCTCGTTTCCCACGAACTACAAACCGCGGTCCAGTCGGTGTCGGTTCCCACCTGCGCGGGAGCCAGGTGTGGAAGAGCAGGGCTTCCGGCAACGGCGTTCCCTTGTTCGCCCCATTCCCAAATCGTTCCATCTGATTTCAGGGCGCAGAAATGCTGTGCCCCGACTGAAATTGTCTGCCAATTCTGCCCTTGCCCGACGCGCTTGGGACTCGGCTGGCCCACCTGTAGTTCCGAAAGATCCCACAAGCTCCCATCGGTTTGAATCCCGAAACATCCCGAGTCGGCCACAGCGATGTCGCGCCAATTCGAACCGGTGACGAATCCGGTGTGCAACGGTCCGGTCGCGTACCACTGTAAAATGCCTTGATCTTCGCTTCGTTTTTTGCGGATTTGCGCTTGCCTTTGGCTGAGCCAAAGCCGGCCGTCGGGAAGCACAGCAGCTCTGCGAAACGACGACGCTCTGAGCTTGGGAGGCGAACCAGGCCACTCGGTTCCAGGGACCCGAACCTGCGCTGGCGTGTTCGCGTAAATTGAAACGGCCCAACCGTGATGGGGCTCTTCAGGAAGCCAGGCCTCCCAAGCGCGGTGATAAATAACCGTCGTTGTTCCCGCCACGCAGGCGAGCGAGACGAGCACGGTCAGCCCATTGCGCAGCCAGGTTCGGCCGTCCGGCTGCAACACGCTGAAGTTGCGGTACGCGAGCACGACCAACGTGGTTACCATCACAGGCGACCCGATGAATTCCACGAGTGGGCCGGCCCAAAGCATGATTTCCTGCGAACCGCCGGCATGTCCCGCGACGAAAATGACCAGGCAAGCGAGGACGGTGGTCATCAAACCCGCGCCCATGGCTTGAAGCGAGTTGCGGGTCAGCGTCGAGCCGTATAACGCCAAGCCGGTCAAGATGAGGGCACCGGCTAGTTGAAGGAGCCAGATAGTCCGGGTTTCACCCAGGAGAAACAACCCGGTCGGATTGCCAGTCAAACCGGCTAAGCCAGCCAAGTGCTCCACGAACAAAGGCAGGACGCCGCCCAACACCATACCCAGGACCAACACCACCGCCAGTTTGGTAACAAATTGGAGTCGCCGCGTTGCCGGAAGGCACAAGGAACTTTCCAGAGTACCCAGTTTGCGCTCCTCGGCGATGGCCACGCTGCCGACCAGCAAGGGTATCACCAGCCAGAGTCGGGGAAACTCTTCCACGGTCATCTCCACAGAGTGGTGTGAGGCCAGGTAATCGGCGCTCAACCGGCGGAGCAGAACAACCGCCACATGCAGGACCAGCAATCCCCCAGCCAGCAACAGATTCACGTGCTGCGCTTGAAATTCCTTTCGTAGCAATGCCCGCCTGGGCTTTCGTTCCCGGCCCGCAGCCCCTGACCGTGCCGCCGCCCCGGCTCGATTCCACTGTGGCAGGGCGATCACCCCGCCGGTCCATTGTGTGTCCTGCACCTGCAGAAACATGCGCTTGGCCCAAACAAAACCTGCCACCGAGTACGCACCCAAAACGAGACCCAGTCCGCTTTGCGCTACTGCATCCGGAAAATCGCCCAGTATTTTCCCCGTAACCAGGCCCAGCCCTAGGGGAACGAGCCCGGTCAGCCAGAAGGCGGCGGTGACCTGCCGGAATAGTAACGTTGTCCAAAGCCCGCCGCCAAACCCGGCGAGCACGGTCAGGCCACCGGTTAAGAGCGAATCCTGCGAAGCGCTCCGCCGGGCGTCGGCGATGAGCTTCACGAAATATCGATTGTCCACACCCGGCCGGTTGAACTCATTGCGCCAAACCGTGTTTTTCATCGTCTCGATGGCAGAATCCACTCGAAGGTGATTGGAGATGCAGAAGGCGACAAACGCGCAACCGAGGGCCACCGCCAACACCACTGTCTTGACCAGCCAGACCCGGTGCCGGGGAACCGGCTGGGACAGCAACACGGAAAAAGTGCCCCAGTTAAGTTCTTGTCCGAACGGTGTGATGCTCAAGAGGAGCACTCCCAGCCCAAACGGGGCAAAAACCAGCAAACCCAGGTCCTGAAACATGACACCACCCGGGCCGGGCCACACAATCCACACCGGCAAGATCGCGAGCACCATCGCCAGAGTCCAGGCAGGCAGAATCGATCGCACCTCTTTGTGAATGAGAGCATTCATGCCGTCTTCCCAGTGAGTGATTGTGACGCGACGAACAACTCCTCCAAAGAGAGCGATTCGCTTCGCAGTTGATCGGGTTGCTTCGCACGGATTCGTTCCAGGATTTGCTCGCTATTGCCGTCGGCGAGAATTTCCAGATCGCGGCCCGACTGCCGCACATTGAGCGCGCCCGCGAGGTCGAGCCCGATCGGCGGCTCAGAAAACGATGCCCGGATCTTCCGGAACCGATCCTTCGCTCGGTCCGCTTTCATCGTCAGCAATTCCCGTCCCTGCTCGATAATGGTAAATTCGTCAATGAGGCCTTCGAACTCCGCGATGAGATGGGTCGAGACAAACACCGTGCGATGGTCCGGGTCGCTTGAATGATAAGCCCCGATGACAGTTTGGATAAACTCCCGCCGGACGATTGGGTCCAAACCGGAAGTTGGCTCGTCCAGTACCAACAACTCCGGTTCCGGGCAAACGGCCGCGATCAGAGCCAGTTGCGTCTTCTGGCCTTTAGACAAATGGCTGGCTGTTTGGGAAGGGTCGAGTTGGAACCGTTTCAACAGGTCGGCCTCCATCTCCCGATTCCAATGGTGGCGGAACGACGCGAAGAATTCGAGAGTTTGGTTCACCGTCATCCAAGGATAGAACGCGACGGCGTCGGGCACGTAAGACAGCCTCGACTTCACGGCCACCTCCTCGCGCCGCGGGTCGAGGCCAAAAACGCGCACATTGCCAGTATCTGGCTGGAGCAGATTCAACAGGCACTTGATGGTGGTCGTTTTGCCAGCGCCGTTGCGGCCAAAAAAGCCGTAGCAACGCCCCGGCCGGACGGTGAGCGACAGGCCATTGACCGCGTCCAATTTGCCATACCGACGCGTCAGGTTCTTGATTTCGATCACCGGAGTATTGTTTTCCATAGCATCCTTCTTATTTAATGACTGCGCTCTCCTTGAGCCGCGGATTTTCGCTCGAAATAATCCAGTCGTTCCTTGACCAACCCCAGGAACTTGTCG
>JANXQE010000064.1 GCA_025356925.1 Limisphaerales bacterium
TTCAATGGCTATGCCCCAGGACAATGGGCGATGGCCCAGGCGTCCGGTGCCGTTAAACTCGCCGACAACCATCCTTCCCCCGATTATATCGCCGGGTTCGTGCAGTTCTCCAACGGCGTTCGAGGCATTTATGAGTGTGGCGCCGGTGCTCCGGACCAACCCGAAGTCGGCAAATGGTGGGGGAAGAATCGCATGGGCGCACAGGGGACCGAGGGGTTCGCCGAGGTCCTGACTAACGGCGGCTGGCGTTCGGTGACCAAATCGGGAGGCGCGCAGTCCGGGGACGGCGTCATGAGTTACGAGCGCGACATGCCGCCGTACATTCAGGAAATGGCGGATTGGCTCGACAATAAGCGGGTCCACCAGTGCAATTTTGAGCACGCTTACCTGGGCGGCGAGATTATGCTGGGTCTGCAGCGCAGCGCCGCCCAGGGCGGACAAATTCCCTTGCCGCTCAGCGGAGCGGCCGACGAGCAAGCCTTGCTCAAAGCCCGCCTCACCACTGGACATCCCGTCCTGGTTTCCTGCGAGCAGAACCGAGTGGAATTTGGGATTTCGTGAGCCTGTCAGGTGTTACGATGGGTGAAAAGTATTAACACGTTAAGCTTATGCGCTCGGGGCGGCTCGGCTTCGCAGCTCGGCGCGTGTTGATGATTTAATGCCGTAAGCCCCTCCCTGCATGGAAGTCATCATTCAGCAGAATAAAGAAGCCGCGGCCGCCCTGGTCGCCCGGATCATCGCGCATGACCTGCGGGCCAATCCGCACTTGGTGCTCGGGCTGGCGACCGGCGCCACCATGGAGCGTGTTTACCGGCAGCTCGTCGCGTTGCACCGAGAACAGCACCTCGATTTTTCTCTCTGCAGCACGTTCAACCTGGATGAGTATGTCGGTCTGTTTCCGTCCGATCCGAACTCCTACCGGCACTACATGGACCATCACCTGTTTCGCAACGTCAATATCGACGCGCGGAACACCCACTTGCCCAATGGCATGGCCGATGATTTGGACGTCGAATGCCGACGCTACGAAGCGATGATCCAGCGGTTTGGCGGCATTGACGTGCAACTCGTCGGCATTGGTAAAGCTGGCCATATCGGATTCAATGAGCCCTTGTCCGCGCTCCGCTCGCGCACCCGGGTTAAGGCGCTTACCCCAACAACGATCAAGCAGAACGCGCCCTTGTTCCGCGGCGAAGACAACGTCCCGCGCCGCGCGATCACTATGGGTGTGGGTACCATCATCGAGGCACGCCGGTGCCTCCTGCTCGCCACCGGCGACTCGAAGGCCGCGATGGTGGCCAAGGCGGTCGAGGGTCCCATCACCAGCATGGTGACTGCTTCAGCGCTTCAGCTTCACCCCCGCTGCACCGTGGTCGTGGACGAGGAGGCCGCAGCGCAACTCACGGAAAAGGACTATTACCGTTGGATCTTCGCCAACGAACCGGAGTGGCAGGATTACAGGTAAATGCTACGTCGTCGCTGGCGGATTGTACTTCACGAGCAGCGGGATGCTTGCCTGCGATTGGCCGTCCAGGGAAATGTCGATCGAGTAAAGCCCGGGGTTGTCGAACTTGAGCTGCTGAATGTTGACGATGAAGTTGCGCGTGCCAAAGTGGATGTCCTCCGGCAGGCTAACCTCGACGGGAATGGGCGGGAAATCGGGCATGATTGAACGGCCATCCGCATCCACGAAATTGAACCGCAGGCTGCGCTTTCCCTCCTCTCCATTGAAGAAGGTCACTCGCAGAGCCACCGAGCATTGGGGATGTACCGCCGGGAGTTGCTGGGCGTAGATGGTATCAAAGGCGCCGAGCAGATTTAGTTTGCCGTTGTCGTCGGTCGCCGCGTCACAAAGAACCGCCACTTGAACATTCATGAGTTTACCGAGGAACCCTTGTTGACTCCCACAGCTTAGCGCAAACGGCGGGCCCGGCAAGGTGCAACCGTTGGGTTTCGGGTCTCGGCCCTCGGAATTACGTTCGGGCCACCTTCCGGCTTGTTTCCTCGCTCGCTAAACGCCATTCTTCCCGGCGCGGATTGCGACCATTGATTCCCTGAACACGACGTTCAAATGTTAACAACCGAACCAGTCATTACACCGGAGTTGGTGCAAAAGCACAATCTGACGCCCGAAGAATACGACAAGGTGAAGGGCATTTTGGGACGTGAGCCGAGCTATACCGAGCTGGGGATCTTCTCCGTGATGTGGAGCGAGCACTGCTCTTACAAGAACAGCCGGCCGTTGTTGCGCACTTTTCCAACCAAATCGCCCAAGGTTCTAGTCGGTGCAGGAGAGGAAAACGCGGGGATCATTGACATCGGTGACGGCCTGGCAATTGCCTTCAAAATCGAGTCGCACAATCATCCCAGTGCCGTCGAGCCTTTTCAGGGCGCGGCCACCGGCGTGGGAGGGATCATCCGCGACATTTTCACGATGGGGGCCCGCCCCGTTTGTGCCATCAATTCGCTGCGGTTTGGGCCAATCACGACAACTGCGGAGTGCGGAGTGCGGAGTCCCAAGTCGAATGGTGAAGGGGATGCGGCCATAGCCAATAACCGGCGGCTGTTTAGCGGAGTGGTGGCGGGGATAGCGCATTACGGCAACTGTTTCGGAATCCCAACTATCGCAGGCGAGGTCTATTTCGATAAGTCTTACGAAGGCAACCCGCTGGTCAATGCCTTTTGTCTCGGTGTTTTGCGTCACGAACAGATCGTGCGCGGAGCCGCGAAAGGCGTGGGCAATCCGGTGTTTTACGTCGGTCCGGCCACCGGCCGCGATGGCTTGGCTGGTGCGGCGTTTGCCTCCCAGGACTTGACCGAGGCATCCGCTGAGAAACAACGCGGTGCGGTGCAGGTGGGGGATCCCTTCATGGAAAAACTGGTTTGCGAAGCCTGCCTCGAGTTGCTGGCCACCGGTGCCGTCGCCGGCATCCAGGACATGGGTGCCGCCGGGTTGACCTGTTCGACTTGCGAAACCGCCGCCCGCGCCGGTACCGGGATCGAGATCGACCTGGTCAAGGTGCCGCAGCGGGCCCCTAACATGACTTCGTACGAGATCATGCTCAGCGAATCCCAGGAGCGGATGCTGATCATCGTCCAAAAGGGTCGAGAGGACGAAGTGAAGCGGATTTTTGACAAATGGGACCTGCCGTGGGCTGAGATTGGTCAGGTCACCGATACGGGCCGGATGGTCGTGCGCAATCAAGGCCGGATCTGCGCCGATATTCCGGCGAAAAAATTGGCCGACGAAGCGCCGGTTTATCAACGTGAGGCGCGCGAACCGGAATATCTTAATGCGGTGCGATCGTTCACATTGGCCGGTATTGCGGACGTGACCGACGCCGTCCCGGTTCTTAAAGGGCTTCTCGCCTGGCCGACAATTGCATCTAAGAATTGGGTTTATCGACAGTATGACCATATGGTCCGAGATGGCACCGCCGTTTGCCCGGGCTCCGATGCCGCGGTGCTGCGGATCAAGGAGGATTCCCTGCCCCTTCGTGCCGGATTCGATGTCGAGGGCCAGAATCCGGCATTCGAGAAATATATTGCCCTGTCAGTGGATTGTAATGCGGCCTATGTCTACCTCGACCCTTACGAGGGCAGCAAAATTGCCGTGGCTGAGGCGGCCCGCAACCTCGCCTGCACAGGGGCGGTACCACTTGGGGTGACGGACAACCTCAATTTTGGCAACCCTTTTAAACCCGAGATCTTCTGGCAATTGCGTGAATCAGTTCGCGGGCTCGCGGAGGCTTGCCGGGCCTTCAATGCGCCGGTGACCGGCGGGAATGTGAGCTTGTACAACCAAAGCCCCAACGGCCCCATTGATCCGACTCCGACGGTTGCGATGGCCGGCTTAATCGAAAAGGCTGAACACATCACCACGCAATGGTTCAAGGACGAGGGCGACGCCATCATTCTACTGGGTGATGTCGCTGATTTGAACGACCCGTTGCAGGGTTTGGGCGGCTCGGCTTATCTACAGGCAGTCCACCAACTAAAAACCGGCACCCCGCCGCGCTGCAACTTGGAGGTCGAACGGGAACTTCACCTCGCGTTGCGGGCACTGATTCACTCGGGAGCGGTCAAGAGCGCCCACGACTGCAGTGACGGTGGTCTGGCAGTGGCATTGGCGGAGAGCTGCATCAGCCAACAAATCGCCCGCGAAACGCCGAGGCTCGTTGGCGCTCAGATCGATCTGTCCGTTGTTCCTGCCAAGACCGCCGAGCTTGCTCCATCTTCATCAAATGGAACTCGTCTGGATGGGTTGCTTTTCGGCGAAACTCAAAGCAGGATTGTGATCACGACGAGCCATTTGGATGCGGTAAAAGTCGTGGAACGGGCGAAGTTGCTCGGCGTCAAGGCCGCTCGGGTTGGCACTGTCGGCGGCAATGAGCTGACGATTTCGACAGGTCCTCAGACGTTTTCATGGCCAGTCACGGATTTGTACGACCTTTGGTGGAATGCGATTGCCCGCGCGATGCGTTGAGGTCGGCGCCGGTTGAACTACCTGCTGGATTTGCTCTCCAGCTCATGGGATAATGCTGTTGCTTTGATGCAGTGCTACCCAAAACATTACTGCGGTGTCTTCGGCATTTATGGCCACCCAAATGCCGCGGAGCTAACGTATTACGGCCTTTACGCGCTCCAGCACCGCGGCCAGGAGAGCGCCGGGATCGTCACCTCCGACGGCAAGCTGTTTCACGCCCATAAAGGCATGGGACTGGTTTCGCAAGTGTTCAAAGGCGACATCCTGCACGATATGGTCGGCCAAATTGCCGTTGGCCACACTCGCTATTCTACCACCGGCTCTTCTCAACTGAAGAATGCCCAACCACTGATCGTTGACTGCGCCCGTGGCCAAATCGCTATCGCTCATAACGGCAATTTGACCAATGCCAGCAAGCTGCGCGATGACCTTGAAGCCAGGGGCTCGATCTTCCAGACCACCGTCGATAGTGAGATTATCCTCCATCTGATGGCGCAGCCCGGAAAGAACGGGCATCGCAACACTTTGGTCGATACCATCCGCAAGATCGAGGGCGCCTATTCGCTGGTAATCATGACCGAAAAGGAACTCATCGGCGTGCGAGATCCTCACGGGTTCCGGCCTTTGTGCATCGGCCGGATCGGCGACGCCTGGGTGCTGGCGAGCGAAACCTGCGCACTGGACCTCATCCATGCGAAGTTTGTCCGCGACGTGCAACCGGGCGAAATCGTTGTGATCAACGAGCAAGGCCTGAGCAGCGTGCAGGCTTTCCCGGAACAGGAACGCCGTGCCTTCTGCATTTTCGAGTACGTCTACTTCGCGCGCCCCGATAGCACCATTGCCAATCGCAACGTCTACAAGGTCCGGGTTGAAATGGGAAAGGAACTCGCTCGTGAGTTTCCAATTGAGGCGGACATCGTCGTGCCCGTCCCGGACAGCGGCAACTGCGCGGCTCTGGGCTATTCGACCGAATCAGGCATCCCTTACGAGATGGCTTTTGTGCGCAATCATTATGTCGGGCGCAGCTTTTTGCAACCCTCGCAGCTTATCCGTGACTTCGATGTACGGGTAAAGCTCAACCTGATCGAGGGGTTGGTGAAGGACAAACGCGTCATCGTTGTTGACGATTCCATTGTGCGTGGCACCACGTGCAAAGCGCGCGTGAATAATCTTAAGGAAGCCGGGGCTAAGGAGGTTCATGTGCTCGTGAGTTGTCCGCCGCACATGCATCCGTGCGTTTACGGCATTGATTTCCCCGACCGTAGCAAGCTGATGGCAGCCAACCATTCCCTCGAGGAAATCCGCAAGTACCTCAGAGCCGATTCGCTCCACTACCTTTCACAGGAAGGGATGGTGCGGGCCACCGGCTTGCCCGCAACTTCGTTTTGCATGGCCTGCTACGATGGAAACTACCCGGTCCTTTTTGAACCGGGCGTGAATAAGCACTCCATCGAACGGCGCAACGGCCATGTGCCTTCCCTGGCGGAATCGCTGGCTGAGGAGCGGGCCCAGATCAAACTGCTCTAGCCGCCACTCGGCGGATCACTGGGCCCGTAATGAGCGCCAACCCGGGACACCCGAAGCGCGCGAAGCGTTTGGAGTGCGCGGAGCTTGCTCCCGCTTTTGCCTCCCCGCCACAACCCCGAAAGCGCCGGCAAGCCGGTCGCACTCCATGCGCTTCGCGAGGAGGGAGCGAAAGGCT
>JANXQE010000658.1 GCA_025356925.1 Limisphaerales bacterium
CCCCGGATAATCCAGTTGTGGGCCGCGTGGGCGCTAATCCCATTGAAGTAACCTACCCCCGTCCCATGGTCACCGGGTGGGCTGCCCGTATACTCAAAACAACAGAACTCGACGACACCGTTGTTAACGCCTAGTCCGGCGTTTACGTCGGTTGGATTGGATTTGATGAATTGAGAGCCGGCATTGAGCAGCTTGACACAATAAACGTGAGGGGACTGCGCTCCCGGGTTGAAGATAATCTCATTGTCGTAGGTATCCCGGATAGTCAAATGAGCGATGGTCGTGTTGGTCCCGTTGGACCAGATGCCAAACTCGGCGTTGCCGTAGCTGGAATTGTCCATCCCTTTTCCGACCAGGACGACATTGGTGCTGTCGGAGGTACCCCGAATGGTAACATCATTGTGGCCGTTGATATAGAGCGTGCTGGTGAGGTTATAAGTGCCAGCGGCCAGGAGGATTGTATCACCGTCGCGCAATTTGCCCATGGCGGTCTGCAGTTGCGCCTCGGTGGCGACATTGACAATCCGAATGCCGGTGATGGGCAGTTGGGAAGCGTTACCGGGGGAGGCGCAAAGACCGAGCCTTACGACTGCCACCGTCGCTGATAAGCACAGGATCTTCAAAGGCTTCATAGTTATCATGGTGAAGAATGAAACTCATGACCGAACTGGCTTGAGTGCCTCAGAAAAGCCAGCGGAGGCCGACGCAAAACAGGCCGCAAATCAGGCATCCGAGGCCAAGAGCAACAGCGCCAGGAAAGCGTTTCGGAGGAAGCTTGAACCACATATACAAGCTGCTTAGAACCATGAAAATTAAACCGGCGGCAACGGCGTCCATCGAATAGGCCCACAGAGAAGTCAGCGCCCAGTCGCGGGTGTTGCGAGGATCATCCATTTGAACGCCCGTGAAGCTATGGAGCGCCTTCATCACTCCCCACAGGTTCACATCACTTTGCTGCACCGTAACGCGCTTCCGCGCCAATTCGGCTTTGATAAAGAAAAAATGGCCCGGACGCCTGACTTGAAACTCAAACTGATTGGGGTCCGTCCTTGTTGTGGTCCACAAGATCTCGCCCCTAATCGCAAGTTGTCTCATAAGCTCGCGCGCCTGCCCGAGGTCACCCTTCACCTCCGGACCGGGAGGAGTAATCTCACGCTCATAATTTGTCTGCTTTCGGTTGGTCCAGAATTCCGTAAAGCTCCACGACGGATGGTTCAGGAGCAGGCCGCTGAAGGCAAATAACCACATGAAGAAGAGCAGGAACAATCCCGCGTAGAAATGCAGCTTGCGATTCCAGCGCTCGAATCCGGCCAGGAATCGACGGGCATTCGGTGATTTGCCTGCACCTATTGGTTTACCCGCGCAGCGTCAAGTACAGGGCGGCGCGCGAAAAGCAATTTCTTATCAGTATCAGTTCAAGCGTCTCTTGCACGTCGGACCTGGAGATTGCACCGGACTTCAGACCAAGCGCCAATGCGTCCGGATTAGCCGGGATAGCCACCGCTGAAACCTCGAGCAGTTCCTGTTCGAGATATCGGCGCCGCGGCGCCGGTGCATCGCCAGAGGCAACAGCCGCGCCATCCTCCCACCTCAACGGAATGAAACCCACCGACACCGCGTTCAAAAATGACAGTGTTGACAGTGTTGACAGTGTTGACGGGGTTGACAGTGTTGACGGGGTTGACAACGTTGACAGTGTTGACGGGGTTGACAACGTTGACGTAATTGGCCTTAAACTTCGGAAATTGGTTGCGGAGGTACTTGGTTGTAGAGAAAAAGCTTTCAGTCCCCCTTTTCTCCGCCTGAGCTCTTGGTCGGGCATTGAGAGCGTCAGGCATTTTGGTGTACTCGAGTGGCTTTCGGAAGACTCAATCGGTCCCAAATCCGTGCGTATCGCGAATTCTGCTGGGGCAGGCGTCAACACTGTCAACGATGTCAACGGTGTCAACAACGTCAACACGAAGCCACTACCCGCGAAGCTTACGATCCGGCCAAAGATTCACACCGCGCCCCGGTCGTGGATCAAATACCGCTGGCCGCTCAGCACGCCCCCAAACCCGTCGGCCAAACCCCGCGCCACCTGTTCTATCCATCGGCCCGTCGGCTCAGCGACGATCCCGCCGATCGTCACACGTCGGGTGC
>JANXQE010000660.1 GCA_025356925.1 Limisphaerales bacterium
CGCCAGGCCGGGCGTGACGCTCGCAAAGCGGTCATCCACACGAAAGCCGAAGTCAATCCCCCAGAGACCACCGCCGAGATTGTTGATGGTGAAACCGCATGCACTGCCAGAGGCACCCGTAACCCCGTTGTAGCAACGAGCGATCGTCCCGTTGGCCGCGACATACACCATCGCCTTGACAAACCCCGCTTTGTCGCGCCCTTGAGCCACATCGCCATCGGCAAAAACGGCCACCCCGCTAAGATTGCGGGCGAATACACCCACGCCGGAAGATGCGGTTGCGCCTCCGTAAACACCGACCCCTGAGGCTCCCGTCTCGTTGCCGTAAACAGCAGACTTGCCTGAGTCCGAGTTTTCCACGTCCAGTTTCGCAATGGGAGTCGTTGTCCCGATGCCGACGTAGCCTGCCGTCGTGATGGCGAGTCCGTTCTCCAACGGCGGCGGGCCAGAACCCGCGCCGGCAAGCAGTTTCAGCGTCGCGCCATCAAATCTTATATCGGCTCGGTTTGCGCCCAAAAACCCTATCCCTGTTTCCCCATTGGGTGTGCTGAATTGAATTGCTCCCCCGCTTCCTCCTGGTGTGATTCGGGTTGGCCCGTTTACTTCCAATTTCCACTGGGACGCAATTAGAGGATCAGCCATTCCCACGCCCACATTACCATTGGTGTTGATGGTGATTCCATACTCCGCGGGCGGTGGGCCCAGACCATAACCAGCAGCCAGTTTAAGCGTCGCGCCATTGAATCTAAGATCGAACCGACTAGCGCCGATGACCCCTAGTCCGGTTTCGCCACTCGGTGTGCCGATTTGAAGAAAACCTCCGCTTCCCCCAGGCGTCAGGCGGACCGGCCCATTCACTTCCAGTTTGATCCCCGGTGTTGGCGTGCTCGTCCCGATGCCCACGTTGCCGGCGCTATAATAGGCATCCAGTCCATTGAGCGACCACACATTGCCAGCAGCAACTCCGGGATCGCTCCAAACGAGATTTCCTGCGTTGTAGGAGAGGAATTGCCCCTGCGCGGGAGCCAGACCGCCGGTATTCAACTGGTTCGCCGTCACCGCTCCGTTGGCCACGTTGCCCGCCGTCGCCGCAAAGATCGCATAGGGGGTCGGCAGCAGGGAAACACGCACGTCCATCTTCGTGAATTGCCCGACCCCCGTAGGCCGCACGCTGATTTCCAGCCAGCGCGGGCTTCCGGGGAACGCACCCGGACCGAAATCCAGAATGACGTTGAATTGCCCGTTCGCCCCAGGAATATTGTTGAGCGTCACGTCCTGCCCGACTTGGGCGCCCGCGGCCGCTGAGTCGAACAAGCTGAAGATGAAATCGTGGCCGCCGTTCGCGGCAACGCCGTTCTCCAGCAGGTTGCCTTGGTAGGAAAAAGCTGTTCCCTGGGCGCGCGTCAAAGCCGGCAGGCTCAACAGTGCCAGAAGCAGGAGGTGAAGTTTAAGTTTTGGTTTCATAAGGTTTTAGCTGACGAACCGCATTCGATCGCGTTCTACCCTGTCATGCGCGGAAACCGGGCAAAAAGGCTCACGCGATTTGTGTGTTTGTTTTGTGGTCGTGATGAACTGCTTGCAGCACAGCGCGCGTAAGTAGAACTTTTGAAATTTTTGATTTCGTCGGTTGGCAGGGTCTGCCCCAAAGGCGTCAATACACAATAATCATGAAGGCGAAGTGTCCGCGGAACCCCTGGTAATCCGTCTGCGTTGTGAAGGTTTGAACATGCAGGAGGTTAGGATCAGGATCGAAACTGTAACTCGCGCCAACGGCTCCATAGCCAGGAACGGATTCGGCGCTAACAGAAATGAACCGGTCAGTGACCCGAGAACCAAAATTGATAAGGTGATCCGCGCCCCAATCAGCGTAGGAGTTGGCTATTGTGAACCCACAGTTTCGGGCCGTGGCGTTCGTCATTCCGTTGTAGCAGCGTGCAATCGTGCCGTCCGCATTAACGTAGAGCATCGCCTTGACGACCCCGCTTTTGTCGAGCGCTTGGGTGATGTTTCCAGCCACTTCCAGTTTGCTACCCGGAGTGGTCGTGCCGATGCCAACATTGCCGGACGGATCGATGGCTATTCCAGCGCTGGGGGACGGTGGTCCAATGGTACCAGCCACCAATTTAAGGATCGAGCCATCATATCGAATATCGGCTCGGTTGGCGCCCTGAAAAGATAAGCCCGTTTCTCCATTAGGTGTTCCAATTTGGAGGAACCCTCCGCTTCCACCGGGCGTTAACCTAGTATTCCCGTTCACTTCCAGCCGAACTCCAGCGGTGGGAGCGCTTGTGCCGATGCCCACGTTGCCACTCTCATAATAGGCATCCAGTCCATTCAGCGACCACACGCTGCCCACCGCAACTCCGGGATCACTCCAAACGAAATTGCCCGCATTGTAGGCGAGAAACTGCCCCTGGGCGGGAGCCACACCGCCGGTGTTCAACTGGCTCGCCGTCACCGCTCCGTTGGCCACGCTGCCAGCCGTCGTCGCAAAAATCGCGTAAGGCGTCCCCAGCAGTGAAACGCGCGCATTCATCTTCGTGAATTGTCCGACTCCGGTCGGCCGGACGCTGATTTCCAGCCAGCGCGCCGCGCCCGCGAAGGCCGCCGCCCCGAAATCCAGCGTGACGTTGAATTGTCCGTTGGCCACGGAAACATTGTTGAACGGCATGGCCGGGACGATTTGATCCACGCCGGCGGCCGAGCCGAACAAGACGAAGTTAAAATCGTAACTGCCGTTCGCGGCGGCGCCATTCCCCATCAGGTGCCCTTGATAGGAAAAAGCTGTTCCCTGGGCGCACGTCAAAGCCGGCAGGCTCATAACCACCAGAAACAGGAAGTGATATTTGAGTATTGTTTTCGTAAACCTTTCGCCGGCGGACCGCGTTCATTACGTTCCATCCTGTCATGCGCCAAAAGTCGGCAAAATGGCTCACAAAATATTTTCTCATCGTGCGGTGAGCGGTTTTCTTGCTAAATAGCGCATGTATGGGCGATGAACCGACCTCGATGAAGCCCGCATCCCCCGAACAAGCGCTGTTCGCCGAGGCGCTCCGGTGTGCGACAACTGAGGCTCGCGCGGCTTATCTCGATTCGGCTTGTGTTGAAGACGCCGCATTGCGACGTCGCGTCGAGGCGTTGCTCCGCGCCGCCGAGAACGCGGGCAATTTTCTAGAGCATCCACCCACCGGGTTGAGCGGAGAGGCCCAATCCAGCTTGCTCGCGAGTGAACTCAACGAAAACCCTGGCGATCGGATTGACCGCTACAAGTTGCTGGAAAAAATCGGCGAGGGCGGGTGCGGCGTGGTCTATATGGCCGAGCAGGAAGCGCCGGTGCGCCGACGAGTGGCCCTCAAGGTCATCAAGCTCGGCATGGACACGCGCTCGGTCGTGGCGCGGTTCGAGGCGGAGCGGCAGGCGCTGGCTTTGATGGACCATCCGAATATCGCCAAGGTGCTTGATGGCGGCGCAACGCAAACCGGGCGGCCTTACTTCGTGATGGAACTCGTGCGCGGCGTCCCGATTACCAAGTTCTGCGATCAAGCGAAGCTCTCGACTGAGGAGCGGCTGCGGCTGTTTGTGCAGGTCTGCCAGGCCATTCAGCACGCACACCAGAAGGGGATCATTCATCGCGACCTTAAGCCGTCGAACATTCTGGTCACGGTCAACGACGGCGAGCCGGTTCCAAAGGTGATTGACTTCGGCATCGCCAAGGCAACCGGCCAGCGGCTCACCGACAAAACCTTGTTCACGCAGTTTCATTCGTTCATCGGCACGCCGGCCTATACCAGCCCGGAGCAGGCAGAGATGAGCAGCGTGGACATCGACACCCGCAGCGACATCTACAGCCTGGGCGTGTTGCTCTACGAATTGCTGACTGGAAAAACGCCCTTCGACGGAGACGAGCTGTTGCGCTCCGGGCTGGACGAAATGCGGCGCATCATCCGCGATGATCAGCCGCCCAAGCCATCCACGCGGCTCACCAACCTCGTGGCAGCCGACGCGCGGAGGCTGACTTCAAAATCGGAAATGCGAGGCGCAACATCCGGAACAGACGGAGCTTCCTCACGCAGGCGGCCACCAACAAGAGAACTCATCAGCGCCGTGCAAGGCGATCTGGATTGGATTGTGATGAAGTGTCTGGAGAAAGACCGCTCCCGGCGTTATGCGACGGCTAACGGTCTCGCAGCCGACATTCAACACCATCTCAATCACGAGCCGATTCAGGCGCGGCCCGTAAGCGTCCTCGGAAAACTATGGCGCTGGCGCCGGCGGCGTCCGGCCGTTGCGGCTTTGAGCGCCAGCGTGTTGATCTTGTTGATCGTCGTAGCGGTGGGTTCCACTGTCGCAGCCTGGCGCGTGGCGATCGCCCATCGCTCCGAACATGAGGAACGAACGAGAGCCGAGGCGGCGAACCGTCAACTGCGCGGCGCCAACACTCGTCTGGCCGACACCGTCAGCCTGTTGGAACTTCAACGCGCAGAAGACCTGTTCCGCGTCAATGACTCCCCTGCGGGCGTGGCGCACCTCGCAGCGATGTTGCGGCACGACCCCTCCAATTACATCGCGGCCAGTCGATTGGTTTCCGCACTGGTTCACCGCAACTGGGCGCTGCCGGCTGCCCCACCGATGCGGCACGTGGACCGAGTCACGACTGCCAGGTTCAGCCCGGACGGACGCTACGTGCTTACTGCCGGTTGGGATAAGACCGCGAAAATCTGGGACGCCGCTACGAGCGACTTAGTCGCGACCCTTCAGCACAAGGACCGGGTTTTCTGCGCTCGGTACACCCCAGACGGCGCTCGCATCGTCACTGCTTCCGCCGACGGCACCGCGCAGATTTGGAATGCGACCAATGGCGTTCCCATGATTTCGCTCAATCATCAGACCAACAAAGTTTGGTGGGCGGAGTTCAGCCCCGATGGCGAACGGGTCGTGACCGCCTGCGCCGCCGATGACACGGCTCGCATCTGGAACGTCGCGAATGGCGCGCTGACCAGAGAACTGGGCGGCCACGGTTCGGAGGTTCTCATGGCGTGCTTCAGCCCGGACGGGGAGCGAGTCGCGACCGGCACTCAATCTGGCACGGTCCGAATCTGGCGCGTGCACTCCGGAGAAATGCTGGTGCGCATTGAAGCTCACCACGAACGCATCCACGCGTTGGCCTTCAGCCCGGATGGAAACGCGCTGGTCTCCGGCGGTGCGGACGGCACCGCGCAGCTTTGGAATTCAACCACCGGCCAGCCGATCGGCGCTCTACTCCGCCACGACGATGTTGTGCGTCAAGCGGTTTTCAGTCCCGATGGAAGGATGTTGCTAACGACTTCGCAGGACAACACGGCCCGGCTGTGGAATACGACGAATGGCCTTCTCGCAGGCCCGCCGTTCCTACACGAAGGTGGTGTCGTCTTTGGAGCATTCAGTCCCGACGGAAAGACGGTCGTCACCACCTCGATGGACAACTCGGCCCGGCTCTGGGACGTGCGTTCAGGAATGCCGCTCTGCCAGCCGCTTCGTGAGTATGAGGCCATCCTCCATGCTGAGTTCAGTCCTGATGGCCGCAGGTTGGTGACTGCATCCTTGGACCAAACCGTGCAGGTTTGGAACATCCAGCCACGCCGCTTCCTCGGGATCGGAATGCACCATGAGAATCGTGTCGAGACGGTGGCCTTTCATCCGCGAGGGGCATCAGTCCTCAGCGCGTCCTTCGACCAGACGGCGCGGTTATGGGACGCGCATACCGGCGTCGCGTTGGGCCAACCGATGCGTCATCAAGGCGCGCTCCGATCCGCCTACTTCAGCGCAGACGGACGTCGAGTCGTCACGGCTTCGGAGGACGCTACGGCCTACGTCTGGGACTCAAGCACTGGCCAGGTGATTGCCGGCCCCCTGCAGCACGCGAAGACCATTTGGTTCGCACAATTCAGCCCTGACGGAGAGCGAGTGACCACAGCCTCGGACGATGGAACGGCGCGGATTTGGGACGCTCGATCGGGAAAACCCGTGACACCCCCGCTGGAGCACGGGGCCGCCGTCAATGCGGCCTGTTTCAGTCCGGATGGCCGACGGGTAGTCACAGCTTCAGCAAATCGGAGCGCGCGCGTGTGGGATGCTCAGACAGGCCAACCGGTAACGGAGCGGCTGCAGCATATCGACAACGTGCAGTGGGCGGAGTTCAGTCCGGACGGTGGACGCGTGGTCTCGGCTTCCAGTGACAACACAGCGCGCATTTGGGATGTGCGCACCGGCAAACCAATTGGGTCACCATTACAGCACACTCGGACCGTGCAGAAGGCTGTCTTCAGCCCGGATGGCCACCGCGTGGCGACCGCGTCCCTGGATCGAACGGCCCGGATTTGGAACGCAAGCACCGGTGAGGCACTGACCGATCC
>JANXQE010000670.1 GCA_025356925.1 Limisphaerales bacterium
GCCCTTCGAGGTTTACAAATCGCGCGTGAAAATCGTGCGCGACGAAGAGGTAGTTAAAAAATGGGTCGACGACCAAAGCTGGAAAACGGAGTACGAGTGTCTGAACATGCCCGAGCCATTACGGTTGGGGAGCATGGAGGCGGTCGAACAGCATTTCCGGGAGCAGCACAAAGGCAACATTATCAAGAATGTTGAATCGCACACGTTGCCGGGCGCCGCCGCTCGAGCCTTGCGCAGCCCCGAATTGTTGCGGTTGGTTCGCAGCGTTTGGGAGGACCAACGCAGGTTCCCGCTGCAGATCGCCACCGTGCTCAGCCAGCAATTTGCCGGGCATGGCCTGCAGTTTTTTAAGGTCAACAAGACCATCACCCACGTTTCGGTCGCGCGGCCGCATTTTCTGGACCTGGTGCTGACGCCTGTCTCGGACGGTGTCAAAAGCATCGTGGACTACCTGAATGCCCATCCGAAAAGCAGTCGGCGGCAATTGATCGAAGCCCTGGCGCCTTCACCCGCACCCGTCGCAACACCCGCTCCTGCCGGCGGCGAACCGGCACCCGCTCCCGATGCGGTCACGCCAACGCCCGAGCAAAACGCCTTGATCGGAGATTTGCACTGGCTCATTCACCAGGGGCATGTCATTGAGTTTGCCAACGGTACGCTCGAGACCGCCAAAAAACCTGTGCTCAGGCCGCTAAAACCTGCGCCTAAGAAGGTTGAAAAAGCCGCTCAGTTGTCCACCGAAGCGGCCAGCGCCGGGACGGGGATCCTGGGCAGCGGGGAGCCTGACTTGAACGAAAGCGCGCCAGTCGGGCCCAGCGTGCCGACTGAGCCTGAACCGCGTGAAGAGGCGCACACGCCAACAATCTCAGAGTCGCCCGCAACGCCCTGCGGTCCGGAGGCTGAATCCATCGCGGGGTCGGGTGGCGAGATCATCGCGAACGAGAACTCAATGTCAGACCCGCTCGCTCAATCCACAGCAGCCAGGCCATCCGAAGAGGTGCCCGCGGCGCCGGTTGAATCGCCCTCTTGAGTTTCGCTATGGGAGCCTGGGGATATATAAGCTATGGCCTTCAGTAAACTAGGCCTTTCACACGCGATGCTCGAAGGCGTGAAGGCCATGGGCTACGTCGAGCCGACTCCAATTCAGCTCCGGACGATCCCTTTAATCCTTGCCGGACGTGATGTGATCGGCAGCGCCCAAACGGGCACCGGCAAAACGGCGGCGTTTGCGCTCCCGATTTTGACTCAAATCGACCATCACGAGCCACAGCCGCGAGTCCTGATTCTTGAACCGACACGCGAGCTGGCCGCTCAGGTGGAAACGGCCGTCCGAGATTTCGCCCGGTTTACCGACCTAAGAGTCGCGGTGGTCTTCGGCGGAGTCGGCTACGGTCTGCAAAGAGAGGCCCTGCACAAGGGTGTGGACGTCCTTGTGGCTACGCCGGGTCGGCTGCTGGACCTGATGCAGCAAGGGACCTGCAAACTGGACCGCATCAAATACCTCGTCCTCGATGAGGCCGACCGGATGCTGGATATGGGCTTTTTGCCGGACGTTCGGCGCATTCTCCAAAAGTGCCCCCGCGAACGGCACACCTCGCTCTTCTCCGCGACGGTTCCACCGGAGATTGAAACCCTGATTCAGTGGGCAATGAAGGACCCGGAAACCGTCGAGATTGGCGCGCGGCGCACGCCCGCCGAGACGGTGAAGCACGTGATTTATCCCGTGTCGGATGCGCAAAAGACCGATCTGCTGCTCGAGTTGCTCAAACGCGTCAATTACGATTCGGTCATTGTTTTTTGCCGAACCAAGTACGGCGCCGATCGAGTGGCGCACCTGCTCAAGCGCAACAATCATGCGGTCGCTGTGCTGCATTCCAATCGCACCCAACGTGAGCGCGAACAGGCCTTGCGCGGCTTCCGCGACGGCCGGTTCGAAGTGCTGGTCGCCACCGACATCGCCGCGCGCGGGCTGGACATCGCCGAAGTGAGCCACGTGGTCAATTACGACGTTCCGCAGCACCCCGAGGATTACATTCATCGGATCGGGCGCACCGGCCGCATGGAAGCTAAGGGAGACGCCTTCACGCTCATGGTCGCCGAGGACGGCCGGCACGTGCAGGCGATTGAACGGTTCATCTCGCAGAAAATCCCGCGGGTGAAGTTGGAGGATTTCGAGTACCGCTACACCGCCCTCTTCGAAGAAAACAAGCCGGGCCAGCCCTCCACGGGTCCGATGCGAGCCCGAGGCGCGCGTGTCCGCGGCGGCTATTTCTACGGTCCGGCCAAGCGTCGGCGTTGAGTGTTGGTTTGACTTTCCCGCCCCCTGGCCGTTATATTCTGGCCCTTTATTATGAATCAGAGACCGCATGTGGCTGTGGTCGGTGCGACCGGTGCCGTCGGCATCGAAATGATCCAAACGCTCGAGAAACGCAATTTCCCGGTCGGCAAATTGACGTTGCTGGCTTCGGCGCGGTCGCTGGGCAAGAACCTCAAGTTTCGAGGCGACTATCATCAAGTAACGGAGCTGACCAAGAATAGCTTCAAAGGGGTGGATATTGCTCTGTTCAGTGCCGGCGGCAGCATTTCGAGAGAGTACGCTCCGATCGCCGCTCAGGCCGGTTGCGTGGTCATCGACAACTCAAGCGCGTTCCGCATGGACAATCATGTGCCGCTAGTCATTCCCGAGATCAACGCGGCCGACATCGCGTCGCATCAAGGAATCATCGCCAATCCGAACTGCACGACCGCGATTACGCTCATTGCTCTTTACCCCTTGCACCGGGCGTTTGGCTGCAAGCGGATTTTTGCCTCGAGTTACCAGGCGGTTTCCGGCACCGGCGCGAAAGCAATCGCCGAACTCGAACGCCAGGTGGAGCAGGTTGCGCGCGGGATTACGGTGACACCGGAGGTCTATCCGCATCAAATCGCTTTCAATGTGTTGCCTCACATCGATTCCTTCCTGCCCAGCGGTTATACCAAGGAAGAAATGAAGATGGAGAACGAGGGCCGTAAAATCATGCACCACCCGGCCTTCCGCGCCAGCGTGACCTGTGTTCGGGTGCCAGTTTATCGCGCTCACTCAGTAGCCGTCAGCGCCGAATTTGAAAAACCGGTGACCGTCCAGGCTGCTCGCGAGGTCCTGAAGGCAGCACCAGGCCTGCAAGTGATCGACGAACCGTCGAAAAATGAGTACCCGCAACCCCTGTATCAGGCCGAGCAATACGATTGTGCCGTCGGGCGCATCCGCAAGGATTGCGCGATGGACAATGGGCTCTGTTTTTGGGTCTCGGGCGACCAATTGTTGAAGGGTGCCGCTCTCAACGCGGTCCAGATCGGGGAAGCGTTGCTCGAGCAGTTCAAGAGCCAACCGGAACCTGCGTTGGCAGTGTAGGGGTCAGGGCTTGCCCGCTTCCTTGGTGAAGGCACTGATGGTTTTTTTGATCCCGGCTTCCTTGGCGGCGTCCATGACTTTGACAATCTGGCCAAAGGGGGCGCTTTTGTCGGCGCTGATGGCGAGCTTGAGTCCAGGGGTTTTGGCGACGGCCTCCACCAATTTTTCCCTCAGCGTGTCCACCGTTACTGGAGTGGCGTCAACCCCCAGGCGGAGGTTGCCGGTTGGATCG
>JANXQE010000691.1 GCA_025356925.1 Limisphaerales bacterium
TAGATGCCGATGGTCATCAGCACGTCATGGATCACGGCCAGCACCGCCCCGACGGCAAACGAAAACTCGTAGCGAAACGCCACGTACACCAGGATGCCGAATAACGACAGCAGCGAGGCAATGATCGCCGATTGCTGAATCTCCTTGCCAACCGAGGCGCCGACGTGGTCCTGGGAGGTCGCGTGAAAGCCCCCGGTATCAAGCCGCTCGAGCGAGGTTTTGACCACGTCCCCCGACCCCGGCAATGAATCGACGCGCAGCAGCTCCTTGCCAGTGCCCAAATCCCGCTGGTACTGGATCAGCGGGTCCTTGATCCCGGCGCCGGCCAGGCTGGCGCGAAGCTTGTCCGAGTCGACCTTTTGCTGAAACGAAAACGTCACGCTGTCGCCGCCGATGAAGTCTCGCCCAAAAGCGCTCTTGCCGCGATGGAACCCGAACGCGATCCCGATCACGATGATCAACCAGGAGGTAACGAACGCGGGCTTGGCGAGTTTCATGAAATCGAGCTTCGTCGCCCGAATAAAATGAAGCATCGGCACTGATTTGAGCCAACTGCGGTCCAGGAGGAAGTCGAAAATCATCCTGGTCACCACCAACGCGGTGAACAAACTGGCCGCCACACCGATCGTTAGCGCAACACCGAAGCCTTGCACTGACCCTGTCCCCATCTTCCACAGGATGACCGAGGAGATCAGCGTGGTGACGTGCGAATCAAAAATGGTTCCAAACGCCCGGCTATAGCCCGCGGCTATGGCACCGCGGAGGGACTTGCCCTTGGCAGATTCCTCGCGGATGCGTTCGTAGATTAGGACGTTGGCATCCACCGCCATACCAACGGTCAGCACCAAACCCGCGATACCCGGCAGGGTGAAGGTAGTGCCAAACGCGCACATCACGCCCAGCAGGATGATAATATTCGCAATCAGCGCGACATTCGCCACCATACCGGCGACCATGTAATAGACCAGCATGAAGGCTGAGACCGCCAGGGTTCCATAGATGGCGGCCCGGATGCCGCTGCGGATCGAATCCTTGCCCAGGGTCGGATCAACCAGGCGCGATGCCTCGATGCTCAACGGGGTTTTCAATGGATTCTCCAGCACCGCCTGCAGGGCGAACGCTTCCTGCTGGCTGTAATCGCCCTCGATCACCCCGCTTCCGCCGGTGATCGCTGACCGAATCACTGGCGCCGTCTGTAGCTCGTTGTCCAGAACGATGGCGAGCTGGCGGCCCACGTTTTCGGTCGTGATATCTCCGAAGGCTTTGGCCGATGCGCTGTCCATCGTGAACGAAATCTCGGGCCTGCCCAGGTTGTCCCTGGTCACCATGGCGCTCTTGATCCCCCCGGTCATCTCCGCTTTTTTCTTAACCAGGTACTTCTCAACCTGCTTGGTACCGTTGGGTAGGACTTTGACATGGACCATCAGTTGGTAACCGGGAAGTGTGGCAGTACCCTGGTCGATCAGATTGCGACTGTCCTCATGCACTAACTTAAATTCCAGGAAAGCAGGTTTCTTGATCGCAATCTTGGCGCTCTCCTGGTCGTCGGCGGAAAGCCCCGGGAGCTGCAGCAAGATGTGATCGCTGCCCTGCGGTTGAATCACCGGTTCAGCCACCCCAAACTTGTCCACGCGTTTTCTCAGCACCTCCACCGCCTGGCTCAGCGCTCCGCTGGTATCCGCCGCGTTGGTGAGGCTGGAGGCATCCATTTTCACCAGAAACGAGGTGCCACCCTGTAGGTCCAGACCCAGCCTGATGCGGCCCGCCGACTCGCGTTGCAGCCGATTCAGAATGTAGCGAGTTGGATTCTGCTCATTCTTGGCCTCAAACATCGGAAAGTAGCGCGTGATATCGTTCGTGCCGATCGCCTCGACCAGGTTATCGTAAGATTTTTCCGGCATCGCCTTCTGCAGAGCCTGGGCCCTGACCACGATGTTCGAAATGGCGGCGTCCCGGGTATTCACCGCGCGCTCGCGAAAATACTGAACCAGATCCCTCCCCTTGGGCGGATATAATTCATAGAACGACCAGAGCACGACCAGCAGGACCAGGACAAATCTCCAAACATTATTTCGCTTCATGAGGGCAAACTAAGATTCACTGGACGCGCCGTTGCGCTCGGTGATTTCGGTGATGGCG
>JANXQE010000695.1 GCA_025356925.1 Limisphaerales bacterium
TGCAGGGATCGCTTTCGAACTGGGTCGCGGAGCGACCGGAAGACGGTAGGCGTGGGCTTCAGCCCACGGTTGCCCGCAGCGCGAACCCGCGTCGCGGAGCGACGCTTGAGCCTCGGCACGCATCGGCAGGTCACGCGCCGCTCCGCGACGCCGGCATGATTCGCCCTCAACCGTGGGCTGAAGCCCACGGCTACCCTCGGTGGTCGCGCCGCGACAAAACCGAAAACGCTTTCCGCGATCCGTGTAACGAGCCGGGTTCCGCGCGCCAGCGGATCGGTCGCGCCTTCACCCTGATCGAGTTGCTGGTAGTCATTGCGATCATCGGCCTCGTGGCGGGCCTGGCGGCGCCCGTCCTGCACAATTTCAGGCCTAACTACACCGCTTCCCTCACGCAACAGTTGCTGACGGATCTGGCGCGAGCGCGCCAGTTGGCGATTAGCCAGCACACCACAGTTTACATGATCTTTGTTCCAACGAATTTTTGGATGGACCCCGTCTACGGTGTTAATTGGACCGCAACCGACCGTCTGCAGGCCAGCAACCTCCTGGACAAACAAGCGATCGGCTATAATTTCGTTTCCCTGCACACCATGGGCGATCAGCCGGGCCGGCCCACTGTCCATTACCTCTCTTCCTGGAAAACACTGCCCGAAGGCGGGTTTATCTACCCTGCGAAATTCGTGCCTTCATCACTGCCTGTGATGAATATTTACACCAACAACCTTGGTGGTCCTCCGCAGGTGGCGTTTCAGGTCTACGGTTTCGACATCGCCAATACTATCAACCCCAAAAGCCCGGTCATTCCATTTCCGATGGAAAACACGCTGAAAGCCGGTTTCCGATCACCGTACATTCCTTTGCCCTACATCGCTTTCGACTACATGGGCCGGCTGGTCTCCAATCAAGGACAGGGCCAAGGCGGCATCATCCCGATCTCGCGGGGCAGTGTTATTTTCGCCCGAGACCCGAACAAAAGGCCGCGGCAAGGTGTTCCGAGCTTTAACGAGCAGCCGGTCGGCAATGTCACTAACGGCTACAACGTCGTGTATGTGGACACCATCACCGGCCGGGCGCGGGCCTTGCAACAGGAGGTTCGATGAGAACCAGCCGAAATAGAAAAGCATTTTCCGGGAGCGTTGGTCTCTCGCCGGCAACTTCTCTCGCTCAGATCGTGGCGCAGCGAACCGCGAACAAAGAGACCGTAACCGCGGATAGCGTGGATAGCGCGGATTATTTTTCCCATCTGCGAAATCCGCGAAATCCGCGGTCCACAGTCGGTGCGGAAAAATCGTCCCGAGCTGCGACAATTTTGAGGGATACTGATATTTTTAAAAACTGCGCTACGGGGACCCGGGCCTTCACGATGATTGAGATCGCGATCAGCCTGGCGATCATCGGCTTCGCGCTGGTGGCAATTCTTGGCATCCTGCCTCTGGGCATGAACGCTCAACGCGATAACCGCCAGGAAACCATCGTGAACCAGGACGCCAGCATCCTGATGGATGCGGTCCACAACGGGGAGCGCGGCCTCGACGATCTGACCAATTATGTGGTCGGCATTACAAACTACAGCAGGGACTTTTCGCGAGCGGGGGATCCCGGTCCGCTCAATGCCTGGGGCTACACGATCCGGGGTTCGACGCTAAATGGGAGCCCGAGCAATCCGCAGTACCCGCTTACCAACGGCTACACCATCATTGGGCTGTTGAGCACACCCAAGCTCGTCCCCCACCCGAGCGGCGTCGGCTATTTCAGCAACCACGTCGTCGCGGTGTTTCGTTCCCTGAGCGGGCCAGCGGGCGAAAAGCCCCCGCAACTCAACCCCACAATGCAGGAGCTGGCCTTGACCTACCGGGTGATTGCCGATGTCAGCGGCTACAGCACCAATTTTTATGAGTCGAGCTGGACCAACTACACCCTGGGAGTGAGCCCAAATGACACCGCGTCGCGCTCGAACTACATGGCGGTAGTTCGGACCCTGCAGACCAACCTGCACGACTTGCGGCTGACGTTTCTCTGGCCGGTGTTACCCAGCGGCAAACTTGGCTCGGGCCGGCAGGTGTATCGGACGATGGTCGCTGGGCGTTTGACCAACGACCCGCCGCTAACCCCATTCTGGTTTGTCCAGCCCAGAACGTATTTTTAGGCCAAACATTGTGAAAGCGAACGCCATGCTACCCAAATCCGAAGGCCGAAATCCGAAGGCCGAAACCCGAAGGCCAAATGCCGAGGACCGAGGCGGTGAGCGGGTGGGTGAGTGCCTGGCGCACCGAAGACATCTCCTTCGGATTTCGGATTTCGGATTTCGACCTTCTTTCGGCCTTCGGCCTTCGGCCTTCGGATTTCGCGCTCCGCCGCGCGCCTTTTCGCTCATCGAGATCATGGTCACGATGGGATTGTTGACTTTCATCATGCTGGGCTTGCTCCTGATGTTCAACCAGACCCAACGGGCGTTCCGCAGCGGGATGACCCAAACGGATGTGCTGGAATCGGGCCGGGCCACGTTGGATTTGGTGGCGCGGGAGTTGGAACAGATGTCGCCCAGCCAGGCTCCGGACTATATAGACAGCACGGGAATTAGACGCCGGGCCACTAATTTTTTCGTCGAGCCTTCGCTCACTTTCATTCCTGACCCTTCGTTGGCGTTCAGTTGGAATAATCCAATGATTCAGGAACTGCCTGGAAATTTCGTGCCAAGGACCAACTTGATCCAACGGTTCTATTTCCTGTCCAAGCTCAACCAGGACTGGTTGGGCACCGGTTACGAGGTAGTACCGAACGACGCGAACGGTTGCGTGGGCACGTTGTATCGGTACTCGGCAACGAACAATCCTCGAGGGAACTTGCTGCCGTTGAGCGCTCGGTTCCCCTTCGTCCAATTGACCAACCTCAGCCGGATTGCCGATGGGATCGTTCACCTGCGTTTGCGCGCCTTTGCCAGGAACGGGAATCTCATTACGACCAATCGCCTGACCGGAACGAACGCGACTTTTCAGCTCAGGTTGAACGGCCCATATACGAACATTCCCAACGCCTTGGTCTACAACCACGCCGCTGATCACCAGCAAGCCGCCTGCTATTTTATGAGCAACGCCGTGCCGGCTTACCTGGAACTCGAGTTGGGGGTGCTCGAGCCGCAGATCCTGCAAAAATACCGCTCGATCGCCCTGGCCCCTGCCGCGCTCCAATACCTGTCCAACCACGTTGCCCAGGTCCACATCTTCCGCGAGCGCATCCCGGTTCGTAACCTCGACCCCAGTGCTTACCCATGAAAGTTGTACCCCTTCTAAATGCGGAGTGCGGAGAGCGGAGTGCGGAGTTTTTCACCGCGACGCGACGTGCTGGCGCGGCTAACCAAAACGAGAACACCGAAGGCGGCGGTCGAAATCCGAAGGCCGAAGGCCGAAACCCGAAAGAAGGCCGAAATCCGAAATCCGAAAACACGCTGATGTCTAACCAATCGCCGGATCGTCCAGGAGTTGGTCAATTCGGCCTTCGGATTTCCTCCGCCTCGCCCCGCTCCGGGGGCGAGCGCGGCGTGGCCCTGGTCGTCACGCTCATCATGCTCTCGGTGATCACCTTTATGGCGATCGCCTTCCTCGTGCTGAGCCGCGGTGAACGAAGCTCGGTCGGGACAGCCACCGACCAATCCGTGGCCCGGTTGGGTGCTGACAATGCGTTGGAACGAGCGCAAATCGAGCTGGCCGCTCCCATGATGGCTTCCGGGAATTTCTCCAGCTCCGGGCTGATGGTTTCGACAAATTTCATCAACCCGGTCGGCTTCTTCTCCGGCAACACCAGCCCGACGAATGTCGCCTATAATTATGCTACCGGCGCTCCGCTGAACCAGCAGGACATGCTGCAGAATCTCACCAACCTGCTGTTCAATCCGCGTCCGCCCGTGTTCATCGTCACCAATCGGGTGACTGGGGCGAGCGATTTCCGGTACTACCTGGACCTGAATCGCAACGGTACTTTTGAACGGTCGGGTTGGACACCACTCACCAACATAAACGGCCAGCAGATCCGGGACCCGAACGGTACTCCGCTCGTGGATTTTGTCCAGGGCGACCCGCAGTGGATCGGCGGGCTGGAATTTCCCGACCGGCGTCATTCGGCGGACAACCGGTTCCTGTACCGCTACGCTTACCTGGTGGTGCCCGCCAGCCAGGCGCTGGATATCAATTACATCCATAACGCAGCCAACCGCCCAAGCAAGACATCGGTTGATCCGACTGGCGGGGACTTCAGGCGCAACCAGGGAGTGGGCACTTGGGAGATCAATCTAGCCTCCTTCCTGTATGACCTGAACACGAACATCTATGCCTGGGGCGGGCCGTACACTTATCAACCGCCACCCGCTCCGTCTGGATTGGTGAGCGGCAATGCTTTCGTCGATGCCTGCTCAATCCTCACCAAACGCTACGGAGGCTTAAACTATCCGTCGGCGCTCGGGAGCGTTAGGAACTTGTTTTTCAACGGTCCCGCTGCGTTTGCCAACCACGCGGTGGACGGTTATACCGCAGGGCCCCTGATGGCCGGACCTTCAGGGTTTTCGGGCAATCCAGACGCCAATCCTGCACCGCGATCGATTTATCCCTGGCCGGGCGCTGACAACACTAATCATTTTTTCTCGACGCAAGACCTGTTCGATCCGACCAAGACTTCCATTAACTTCGCCGCGCGGTTGCAGGCTACGAGCACCAACATCGATACCTACAATCGTTATACCTTTTATCGGCTGCTCTCGCAGCTCGGGACGGACTCGGCGCCCGAACCGCCCGGCAAAATCAATCTGAACTACGACAACCTGGTCCAGACCAACGGGGCCGGCGTCGCGAGTGGCACTAACTTTTTCGCGTGGCGGCCAGTCGATTTCTTCACCAACACCGCCGCCATGCTGTTGACCAACGCCGGATTCACTTTGTCCCCGAACAACCTGCAGGTTTATCCGACCAATTTCTATACCCCGAGCGTGCACCGTTTGCTGCAACTCGCGGCAAATATCTATGACGCCTCGACTAACCGGGCGTTGGCGGTCAATCCACGGGCCCCGTATTATCCTTCCGTGTTTCGGCCGATTTTCCGGCGGACCATCCTGGGCACCAATACGGTGGTCATGATCGTAGGTTATCGCGAAGTGCTCAACGCTGACCTGGCGGATTCCCGGACGGCGCCGGTCACGGTCGAGTTGGATAACCCCGCCAGCCCAATCGGCAGTCCCAACAGCATCCCTGACATCAGCAAGCGGCTGTGGGGAGCCGACCGCACAGAACCGATGGTCTCCGGGATACCGATCATTATTGGCGCCAAGAAAGGTTTTCCCAACTTCAACGAGCTCGCGATGCAGACTCAACTTTATGTCTCGCGGCTGCTCGAGTTTCGTCGCGATGCAAGCGGAAAGGTCGCCGAGACCAACCAGATGTACGTGGTCGGAGTCACCAACACTTTTGGTCTGGAAGCTTGGAACTCTTATCTCACCAACTATCCACGCCCTTTGCAGTTGCTCACCACCGTCAGCATGACCGCCATCATGACCAATGAAATGGGGGCCTTAAATGTCCTGCTCAGCAATCGGGTGGCGGGTGTAGCTTCGTCGACCATTGCCCAAAACACATGGAAGGGCTGGGCGGGAGGCGCGGGCCTCGCATCAATGATCCTGCCTTTTGGGACCGCTAGCAATTTCCTCTTCTTAAAAAACTCGACCTACGATCCCGTCACGCGGCAATTCGTTCCACAGACTCATGAATTCCGGCGCCCGGGCAGCGTGGGAGCAGCCGGCCCGTTTTATGTTCCGCATTGGTGGTTAAACCTCAACACGAAGTTGCGTTTCATTCTCGTGGATACCGCCGCGGGCCGAATCGTCGATTACGTAAATATTAATAATTGGGAAAACACGGTCGATGTTAACGCGATACTGGCCGCGGGCAACTCGGCCTTAGCCAAGCCCGGCGACTACAAGAACTCAGCGAATCAGTGGATCACGAATCGCTTGCGCAACGTCATCACCGCGCCCTCGTACGGTGTGATCAACCAGATCCAGATCGGCCTCAATGGCACGACTGATTGGCAAAGCTACAGCCAGGACCCGTACTCGGGATTGGATGCGCATAAGGCAGTCGATGGCTTCCGCTTTAATCTGGTCGACGCCGGGCCGATCTACTCCGACTATGCGGGCAAGACGTTTTACAAGTCGAACGTGTTCTACGCCCCATTCAATCCGTACCGTCCGATCTATATTCATACCTCGTGGCAAGCCAATGACCCACTCGTGCATTACACTGTCGGCGACCTCACCGATCTGAGCCTGGACCCGACAAACCGGGTGAATTTTAATACTCATAATCCGCCGTTGGACAATTTGAGCCAGGTCAATACGCGCTACCGGCCCTGGGGCGGGAATCCCCAGAGCCAGGATCCCACAACCGATCTTCAAGTAGCGATCAAGGATCCATATGTAACGCGCTCGGACGACTGGGATTTCCCGACCAACAAGTTCCCGAACATCGGCTGGCTTGGCCGGGTGCACCGCGGCACGCCCTGGCAGACAGTTTTCCTTAAATCGACGAACTTCCTGCAAAGCGTTCGCGGACAGCCCAAGCAAAGCTTGTTGAACTGGCAGAAATGGACGGGCAATCCGGTCTTCATCACCAACCCGGCCTTGACGAATATGGTTTCTCCCAGTTTGGTGGGAACCAACGCCAATGCGGTGGCCTACGATGCGATATTCACGGCTCCCACCAATGACTGGAACATCATCGGCCTTTTCACCACCGCGTTCAATGACAACGCTGGCCGGGGCCAACTCTCGGTGAACCAAACCAACCTGGCCGCGTGGTCAGCGGTGCTGAGTGGCGTCAGCGTGTTGCCGAACACCACGACGACCAACCCACCAACCTTCATACTGCCGGCGGGCAAAGATCCTACGTTGCTGACTCTTCTCACCGGCATCAACAATGCCCGGACCAACTTCCCCAATCACGCCTTCTCGCGTTTGGGTGACATCCTCTCGACGCCAGAACTCACCATCGCATCGCCCTATTTGATCGCAACGAATAAGGCCGTTCTGAACGACGCGGTAGTCGAGCGGATTCCGCAGCAAATTCTCGGGTTGTTGCACGGGGGCGAGCAGCCGCCGCGCTTCGTGATTTATTCCTACGGCCAGGCGCTCAAGCCGGCGCCGCATTCGTTCTACATGGGCAGCGGACCATTCTTCGGCCTCTGCACCAACTACCAAATCACGGCTGAAGTCGCCACCCGCACGGTCGTGCGCATCGACGGTGCGCCCACCAAGCCGCGGGCGGTGATCGAAAGTTTTAGCGTTCTCCCGCCTGATTGACCCCGCGGCAACGCGGGCACAAAGAGGTTTAATTTTGCACGAATCCGACAATCAAACCGTCCGGCGCACGGGCATTCCCGCCCGCCGCAACGCCCAGCACCCCAGACGGATCGCCCGTTCCCGGTTGAGTCCGCGCCTATTCACGGTTAGAACACTAGAAAAGCGCTCCCAAGCAGCAAGCCAATCATCCGCTCCGGGGCTTTTCGGATTTCGGGTTTCGGGCTTCTTTCGGCCTTCGGATTCAGGGCCGCCACCCTTGCCGTCGCTCCTTAGCTGGACTCCCGAGCGGCCCTGCCCCCAACCCTTTCATTGCTATTCTCGGCCCGGTCTGATTAACTAAAATTTTATTTATGCGCAGGCGACCTTGGATGTGGCTTTCCTTAAGCATGGTGTGTTTTCTGTCGGCGGTTTATTTCTGGCATTTGGGGGATCAGTGGGCCGCGCGCAAAGCAAACGTTCCAGGGTCCATCGGGACGAACCAGGTCCAGCCCAAGGACGGGGCGGCCAAATCGACAACGCAGTCGCAGGCCGGGCCGACGCACGAACCGCTCCACTTGCTCAGCGCGGCCGGTTACGTTAATTCGCCGCCGGTGCGCGGCACCACCCGAACCAACGTGGTTTCTCGCACCGCCTATCGCCTGGCCAACACCGCCCAACCGTTGGGCGTCCTCGCGCATAGCGACCGAGCGGTCCTGTTGGAGAATGCTTTGATCGATACTTCGAAGGCGGGAGCGCCCGCGATTCCGGATTCGCTGCGGTCACAGGGTGATCCGGGCAGCTATATCGTGCAGGCGCGTGGCCCGTTGGATGACCGGTTCCGCGCGCTATTGAAATCGGCCGGAGCGGCGGTGGTCGCTTACGTGCCGAACAACGCGTATCTGGTGAGAGCGACCGAGGCGGTGGCCCAGCAAGTGCAGGCCGACCCGCAGACCCAGACCGTGCTCCCGTACGAACCCTATTATAAGCTCAAGCCTTCCCTCCTGAGTATGGCTGTCCAGCAACAACCGCTGCCCGACCAGGCCGTGTTAAATGTTTTGGCTTTCCCCGACGCCCGGCAAGCGGCTGTGGACGGCCTGCAGAAGTTAGGCGCGGCCATCATCGGTGAAGATCGGTCTCCGTTCGGTCCGGTGCTGATCGTCCGGCCGCCGGCAGACGGTCTGGCGGCGATCGCCGGATTAGCCGCGGTCCAGGAGGTCGAACCGACCCGCACCCGCCGGTTGGCCAACGACCTGAGCCGGGTCACCCTGGGTGTGGCTTTGGATCCGCTGACCGATACCAACTACATGGGGCTGTCCGGCGCCAACGTGCTGGTCGCGGTGAACGACACTGGCATCGATGCCACCCATCCCGACCTGCTCGGCCGGGTGGAGTCTGATTTTCCTAATAATAGCCTCGATATCAACGGCCATGGAACTGAGGTGGCGGGGATTATTGCCGGCGATGGTACCGAATCGACCACCGTAACCAACTCGATCGGCTCGATTAACCCGGGCACGGGCAAGCAATATCGGGGCAAAGCCCCGGCCGCCACGTTGTTCTCGATGCAATTCACCCGGCCCAACGCGTATTTGCAGGAAACGGCTGCCCGGACCAACGCGCTTATTTCGAATAATTCGTGGACCTATCATGGTGTGGCTGATTACGATTTGGCGGCCGCCAGCTATGACGCGGCCGTGCGTGACTCCGTACCGGAGGTAACCGGGTCGCAGTCGCTCCTGTATGTTTTCCCTACCGGCAATGAAGGCGGCGCCAACGGGTTCGACAGCGGAAACGACGGCGGTTCGGGCGGCAACGCCGACACGGTTGAATCGCCTGGTTCAGCCAAGAACGTCATTACTGTGGGCGCGGTCGAGCAACTCCGCAATGTGACCAACCAGACGGTCGTGTGCGACCCAATAACCGGCTGCGTGACCAATCAACCCTGGCTGCCCAGTACCGACTCGAGCAACCAGGTGGCTGGTTTCTCCGGACGCGGCAATGTGGGCATCGGCATCGAAGGCGAGTTCGGCCGATTCAAGCCCGACGTGGTGGCTCCGGGCACCTTCGTGGTTTCCACCCGTTCGGGCCAGTGGGACCAAAACGCCTATTACAATCCCACTAACTACAGCACCGACTCAGCGCAGTTACTAACCCTGGCGGCTTTTTCCAGCTATAGCTCGGTCGTTTTCGTCCCAAACAACGCCGTGCAGTTGATCGTCTCGGCGCTGGCCGTCACGCCGCTGGTTAACCTGCCCGTCACCGTCACCCCGGCGGGAGCCGGCCCGGTGACCAGGAATAACCAGGTCTCCATCCCGCCGGACGCTGGCTTTCCCGCGTCGGGCCTGGACAACTTTTGGTCCTGGTCGATCACTAATGCAACAGCGCAGACCGTCACCTTCGATTGGCAGACCACTTTGGTGACGACCAACCTCCAGGGTGATTTCTTTCAAGTCCTCAGCAACATGAACGATGCGCTCGGCGGGTTTTATCGATACGAATCCGGGACGAGCCTGGCGGCGGCCGATGTGGCGGGTGTGCTGGCGTTGATGGAGGAATTCTTCGCCGTCCGCGCGCATGTGACCAACAGCCCGGCGTTGATGAAAGCCATGCTGATCAATGGCGCCCGGTCCGTGGGCGACGCTTACGATTTCCAGGTGGGCAGTTCGATTAATTACCAGGGTTGGGGCCAGGTCTTCCTGCCCACCACATTGCCGGGCGCGTTATCCAATCAAACCAGCGCCGCAACCACTTCCTCGATGTTCTTGTTCGATCAAGACGCGAAGAATGCGCTGGCCACAGGGCAGAGTCACACCCGCTTTTTCTCGCTGTCAGCCAACGG
>JANXQE010000760.1 GCA_025356925.1 Limisphaerales bacterium
AGCGAGGCCGCCCAGATGTGCACAACCTTCGGACCAGGTGCGGGGAGCCTACGGAGTATTTTGCCATCCTGCCGGCCAGGAACCGAGTCGGACGCCAGACCGCGCACCGGGTCAGCCCACGTAATTCTCGGACCAATGACCGGTTCGGATGGCATGGACTAAGCCTACGGATCACTCAGGATTACGGGGCGTTTGCGACGAGGGGCTCGCTGCGGCGGGGTGCAGTGTGATGGTGCTTTCCGATAGCCAGGGGTGCTCCTGGCCGTCAATGACAAGCACCCGGGGGAGCAATTCGATTTCGTGGTTGAAAACCTGCAAGGTGACGGTTCCGGGAAGAAAGGTCGTATCCATGAACAAACATTGGCCGAGCGGGACTTCATAGGGCACCGGCCGGGCCTGGCGAAAGGCCACGGTAGCCGGTGTAAAAGATTTGCCAACGCGTTGATTTGTAAAAACGATCTGCGAGTTGGTAATGGCTAGTTTTGGCTGGTTAATGAACAACGCCGGGCTCCCGGTGACATCGTTGGTGAAGGTGATCTCCCAGGGCCCTTTGCGCGTCCGGCGGTGTTCGATATTGTGGTAAAAAAACGCATAGCAGATTACCGCCAGCAAAAATGCCAGGATGAAATGTTTCATCGGCCCATCTGATTTCATGTTCCAAGCTTAGACTTGGGAACTGGGCGATCGTTGTCAAGCTGGTTGCGGATAACGGGCGCGCCGAAATCTGCCAGCAACGAGCGCCACGCCGATCCCCCCTCGCACTTTGCCAGCGGGTTGATTTGCGCAAAGTCATGGTTATGCTAAATATTAGAAGCCTGACATGATGAAACCTCCCACGCGTTGCCGACCATTTTCGTATGAACCCTCCCGCTGACGCCCATACTCAGGAGGTCGCGCCCCCTGTCTATTCCCGAAAGAACCCGTTGCTAGCCGAACTCATCGGCCACGAGCGGCTGACCGGACCCGAATCATCCAAGGATACGCGCCACTTTGTGCTCAGCCTGGCGGGGAGCGGGTTGACCTATACGCCGGGTGATTCTCTGGGAGCCTTCGGCCGCAACTCGCCGGCGGTGGTGGACGAGTTGCTCGCGTGGCTCGAGTTCGACGCGGACACGTCCGTCAAAAGCCCGGCCGGTCAGCCGAGCACCTTCCGACGCGCCTTGCTGCACGACTACACCGTGAATCGCGCGAACCGCAAAGTAATGGGCGGTTTGGCTCAACGCATTCCCCAGGGCGAACAGCGCAATCGGTTGATGGAACTGGTTGACAACCCTGAGCTGCTTAGCGCGTACATCGATACGCGTGATTACGTCGATATCCTTAAGGATTTCGATGAGGCCAGCTTCGAGTCGCCCGAAGCGTTCCTGTCACAGCTCACCCCAGTCGTTCCCCGGCTCTACTCGATTGCCTCCTCGCCGCAAGCGCACCCGAACGAAGTTCATTTGTGCGTGGCCGTCGTCCGATACGACACTCATGGCCGAGCCAAGAAAGGCCTTGCCTCCGGCTTCCTGGCGGACCACGCGGATCTGTTCGTTAAAAACATTCCGATTTACGTTCAAGAATCTCGCAGCTTTCGTCTGCCGAAAGATCCCGCAACCGATATCATCATGTGTGGACCCGGAGCCGGCATCGCTCCCTTTCGAGCCTTTGTCGAACAACGCGTCTGCGAGGGGGCCCCGGGCCGAAACTGGCTCCTGTTTGGCGAGCAGCACAGCGCATCCGATTTTCTGTACGGCCGGGAATGGCTGGCTTATC
>JANXQE010000796.1 GCA_025356925.1 Limisphaerales bacterium
TAGAAATCGGCGGCCGTTTGGCGGTAATAACGGAACACGGGCGAGATCAAGAACATCCGGCCGATCTTCTGGTGCCAACTCACCGCGACCGTGTGGGCACGAATCCCAAAGGTGTCATCATAGAAGCGATAGGAACCCTCCAGACCTCCGTTCAGGGGCGTGACATACTGCAGCAGCGAGGCGTAACCAATGTAGCTCTGCTTAAAATCAGGCCGGTGTTCCCCGAACAAGCTGGGATTGTTGAGGTCGCCCTGCGGATAATCGCCGAAGAGAACACCACGATACGGGTCGTCCTCATAACCGTGGCTGTTGCGGAAAGTAAAATTGAGAGTTAACACCGTCTTGGGACCGAGGAGTTGGTTCACCCCGACCAGGAGATCATCGGTGTCTTTGTTCTGGTTATTGTGAATGTAGGTAAATGGTGTTGCCAGGATCGTGTCAAAGTCATGCGACCACCCAAGGTCCAGCGTGGTGTTCTTTCCATTCAGATCCAGCGAGTAGTTTAAGGCTGCCCCATAGGAAATGTAATCACTCTCTTCACTGTAAGAGAACTGCGGAGTAATATGGTGCGGGCCAAAAGTCATCATCGCCTCGATGTTGCCGGCGTAGCGCTTGTCGTGCATGTGGGTCAGGGGCACGGTATTGTTATACGGTCCCGGCGGAGGGAAAGGAACTTTGATGTCCGTCGCCGGCGGGGCGCCGGTGGGCGTCGCGCCCGAGATCGCATCAAACACCGCCTCCCCTTGCACCGACAGCCACGGCATGATCTTCCCCTCAAACAACCAGGAATGGGTGTCCACAGCCATGCGCCCCCCATCCTCACGATAGTTCTCATAGCGGTAATCGACGTGGTCCTCGGCCAGCGCACGATTGAGTTGCAAAAGGTAGAGCGCGAGGGCTAATCCGAGAGCGACCGCCTGTCGACGGCAACGCACTCCGATGTCCGTCCCCACCTCCTCGGTTTTGAGCCCGGGGTTCCGCGCGTCAGCCTGGTTCATTTCGTCGTTCGGTTATCGGCTCCTGAAAGCTGGCGGAAAGAGACGCTTACGGACTCAAGGTGGCCCGATAAAACTTCGCGGGCGCAGGCGCATTGGAGTCGGTAAAGTGCACCGTCCCGCTTGCTGAAAAATTGGTTTTGAGCGTGGCCCACTTGCTCAAATCGGTCGAGGTCCAGATGACATAATTGGTCTGCGCGGGTCCGGTCACATCGAACGACCAGAAGCCGCTGGCCGGCTGCAGGTTGCCCAGATGTAGCGAGCTTGCGATCGCTCCTTGCAGGGTCAAGTGCGCCGCTGGGCTCGTAACCACACCCACGGCGTTGCTGACCACCACGGTGTAATCGCCCTGGTTGCCGGGTTGCACATTGGTGATAGTCAAACTGGACGACGTCGCGCTTGCCAGAGCGCCACCGCTGAACCTCCATAGGTAAGTCAAGGGTGGAGACCCTCCAGCCACTACTGTGAAATTGGCGTTCACCCCATTGGACACCGTCAAGCTTTGGGGAGGCGTGACGATGGCGGGTGGGTAGAGAACGGTGAGCGTTGCGACGGAACTGGTGATGGACCCGGCCGAGTTGGTGATCACCACGCTGTAACTAGCTGCGTCGTTGGTTGTCACGGCAGCGATACTGTAAGCCGAATTGGTTGCGGCGGACACGGTTGAGGTGCCCTTGAGCCATTGGTAACTCAACGGTGTGGTGCCGCCGGCAGTGACGGAGAAACTGGCCGCGGCGCCGTTGCTGACCGTCAGGCTTTGCGGCTGCGTAACGATGGAAGGCTTGGTCGCCGACGAATTGACCGTCAAGGTGGCCGACGCGGATGCCGATCCCACGGAATTGGACACCGTTACCAAATAGGTGCCGGTGTTAGTTGTCTGGACGTTTGTTAACTGGAGACTGTTGGTCGCAGCGCCAATGATCGCGGAGCCGTTAAACGACCATTTGTAACTAAGCGGAGTCGAACCGGCCGCCGCCACGGTGAAGGAAACATTTGTTCCGGCCTGGACAGTTTGGTTTTGAGGCGGCGTGAGGATCGAGGGTGGCAAAAGGACGGTTAGCGTAGCGCTGGAGCTACCGATCGACCCGGCCGAATTGGTGACCACGACGCTGTAGCTGCCGGCGTCGTTTGTGGTGACGGAAGCGATGCTATAAGTAGAATTTGTGGCGCCGGTGAGGGTCGAAGCTCCTTTGACCCATTGGTAGCTCAACGGCGCGGTACCGCTGGCGGTCACAGAGAAACTGGCCGCCGCGCCGTTGCTGACCGTCAGGCTTTGCGGCTGCGCAGTGATCGACGGCCCGGTCGCGGCAGCGTTGACCGTCAGCGTGGCCGAAGCGGAAGCCGAACCGGCGGAGTTGGCGACGGTTACCGAATAATTACCGGAATTAGTCGTCTGGACATTGGTCAGCTGGAGACTGCTTGTGGTGGCGCCAGCGATCGCAATGGTGTTGAACTTCCAGCTATAAATCAGCGGTGCGGTGCCGGTAGCGGCGACATTGAAAGAAACGTTGGTACCGGCCGTAACCGTCTGGTTCACAGGCGGACCGGTGATCGCAGGTGCCGTCGCGCCACCTCCGCCGGAGACGGTTATCGGTATGGCTTTAGTAACTGTTTGCGGCCAGTTAAGGTTTCCCGCCAAGAGGGTAACCGTATAAACGCCGGTTTGGCTGGGAGTCCCCGTGATAAAACCAGTCCCCTGCCCATCAGCGCCACCGACGTTGGTATTGATCGTCAATCCGGGTGGCAGCGTATCGTAGTTGTAATAGTCCATTTGCTGATTCATGGTGCCGGGGTTGGCAAGGATGATCTTGTAGACGAGCGGCTGTCCAACCGTCCCGGTCGCGCTGGCGGGAGGGCACACCGGCCCGGCCAGTGTGCCATTGGTAACCCGGGTCCACAAGGCTATTCCCGATATGGACGCCGAGGCTCCCGAGACGGCGTGGTAGCTGCCCAGCAACGCCACCGCTCCCGCCACCCACGGCGTTACGATGGCAAAACCCGTCGGCGCAATCGCCTGGTTGACACAGGCTACGCGGCATATGGGAAGAACCTGAAGAGCAGTCGCTAAAACCAACGTTGGTATCTTTCGGACGTTCATAAGGTAGTTGTTGCTAAAAGCCTTACCCGATGACACGAGTGGATAGCAGCATAGCCCACGTGTCACTAGGGTAACCGACGTAGGCGATAGTATTGTGGCTCAGGCAGGATGTAGACTTGGACATTGTTGTTTGTTCCGTCAAAGTAAACGGGGTCGGCATCAGGCTGCCAGGCATAGGGTTGCGTCCAATCGGCCGTCGTCTCCAAAGCGGTCGGAATGGCATCGGATGGCCAAGCCAGATTCATGCTCCACGCCAGCGGGGTTATCGTCAACATCAGGGGCGGACCTAACGTGGGGCTGATGGTTACCACCCCTCTGACAGTTTGGTTTGTCCCGCTCGCCACGACTTTAAGTGTCCAGGTGTAATCCGCAGCCACGGTATAGATGTGGGAAACATTAGTGCCCGAGGCGGGCGGGCTCCCGTCGCCGAAATCCCAGTCGTAGGTAATTGTACCTGCGCACTGAGAGAGCGTGGCGGCCGCGCGGAAAGGAACAATGGAGTTGGGAAAAGCAGCCGTCGGCACCAGCGTGCTCGCGGTGAGATAGCAACGTCCGGCAACCGCTGCCACAGTCACTGTGCCGAGATTCGAATCCGTGGAACCGTCCCAGGCACTATAGGTGAACGAATCGCTCCCCACAAACCCGGGGGCGGGAAAGTAAGTAG
>JANXQE010000078.1 GCA_025356925.1 Limisphaerales bacterium
GTCGTTGGGAGCAAGCTGGTTGGTTTGCCGGAGGCGATCGGCTCTTGCGGCGCGACGTTCCCCGCAGGGGATACGGAGTCGCTGGCAGCGATGGTTCGAGACCTTTTGAGATCGCCGGCCGCAGTCGAGAAGTTCCGCGCAGGCGCGGCACAGCACCTGGCCTCCCACTCCGCTGACACGGTGGCGCAGCGGTACCTGGAGTTGGCAGGAAACGATGGGGTCAACAGATCTTAACCGCGCATGTCGTGGGTGGGCGTGGACCACGTCCACGAGACTGGAAGGTGGGTTCGAGCAATGCGTTTCGTTGTCACGCAGATAGGAGCACGCAGGGGGTACGCGGTGCCGGTGATCCTGGAGCAGGCGGGAGTGCTGGAGCGCTTTTACACGGACCTGGCTGGGAATGTGGGATGGGGCAAGTGGCTGGTCAGGTTGGGACCTTTGTTGGGGCTCAAAAGCGCGGCTGCCAGATTGGCCGGACGCCGGGTACCGGAATCAATCAAGGCGAAGACCGTGACCTTGGACGGGCCCACGTTTTGGTTTGCCTGCAATCGCAGACTCTGCCCTGCGGACGCCGCCGCCAGGTTCCGCGAACAATTACGGTGGAGCAGGTCTCTCGGTTGGGCCATCGGCCGGCGCGGATTCGGCGCCGCGACGCACGTTTATTCCCTGATGGGAGAATGTGGACCAGTGCCAGGTGCCGCGAAGCAGGCTGGGCTCACAATCGTTACCGAGGTGTACATCTCGCTGAGTACGGAAAGGATCTTGGCACAAGAGCAACGCACCTATCCGGAGTGGGAGCCTGTGCCGGCCGATCTGGATTCGGTTCGCCGCGAATTTCCGGATGAGGCACAGCTTCTCACACAGACTGACATTGCCGTCTGCCCCTCGGAGGTGGTGCGTCGAGACCTCGAGGAGAATTTTGGGTTTTCTTCGGAGCGAGGGGTGGTCGTGCCGTATGGGGTGGACTCGAGGTGGTTGACACTTCCGTCGTATCCGGTTGCGGGGCGTGTGTTGTTCGTCGGCACGGCCGGCTTGCGCAAAGGGATACACTATGTTGGCATGGCTGCTGAACAGTTGCGTGCCAAAGGGAGGCGGTATGACTTTCGCGTTGCGGGCGAGGTCGCGCGGCGGGTTGCCGATCAGCCGGCATGCCGAGATCTCACCTTCCTCGGGCGAGTCCGACGCGACCGGATCCAGGCAGAGTATGCCAGCGCGGATGTGTTTGTTTTGCCTTCGCTGGCAGAAGGCTCGGCGGAGGCAACCTATGAAGCGCTGGCCATGGGGCTTCCGGTGATTACGACCGCCGCTGCGGGCTCGGTGGTGCGGCATGAGATCGAGGGCTACATCGTGCCGGAGCGCGATCCGGCAGCCTTGGCAAGGGCCATCGAACAGGTTGTCGAAAACCGACAATCACGAGCAACCCTGGCCTTAGCGGCGCGTGAGCGGGCTCGCGACTTCACTCTCGACCGCTACCGCGAACGTTTGGTAAGCGCTGTCCAAGGCTTCAAACCGTGACCGTCACAGTTATGATTTCTACCCGCGATCGCCAGGCCGACCTGGAAGTTACGTGTTCGAGGCTGATGGAGCTGCCGTCGCTGCCAGACGAAGTTATCATTTGTGCCGACGGTTGCCTCGACGATACGACCGCGATGCTCCGCTCGCGATTTCCCAGGTTCAAGATCCTGGAGAACCCCAGTCCCATGGGCTCGGTGTACGCCCGCGACCGGATGTTGCGAGTGGCGTCCGGCGATATTGTGGTGAGTCTTGATGATGATAGCTGCCCGCTCGCCCCAGACTTTTTTGACAAGCTTGGTTCGGTGTTTGCTGAGCACCTCGAGGCGGCCGTGGTGGTTGTCCCCGAACTCCGCCGAGACAACCGCTATTCGGGAGCAGATAAAACCGCTAAGAGCCCCGGCCATTATGTTTCCGCTTATGCGAATTGCGCCGCGGCGATGCGCCGAGAATTTTATTTGCGCCAACCTGGATTCGCTGTGTTTTTCGACCACATGTATGAGGAGCCCGACTACGCTCTGCAGTGTTACGCGGGAGGGGCGGCCGTTTGGTTCGAGCCGTCCTTGGTTGTCCAACACCGCGAATCATTCGCGAACCGGCTGCCAGTGCGGCGCCACCATTTCCAGGCACGAAACGAGCTGTGGAGCGTTTGGTTGCGATGTCCGTGGCCTTGGCTGCCCCTGGTATCAGCCTATCGAGTACTGCGGCAATTCCTGTACGCCTGGTCCGAGGGCGTTTCCTGGGTGGTTCGCGAACCGCTGTGGTGGGCCTCGGTCGCGCGGGGATACCAGCGCTGCCGTGATCTACGCCGGCCGGTTCCCTGGTCGGTTTACTACCGTTGGATGAGGCTGGCGCGAAAGCACATCTATTCGGTTCAAGAGCTGCGGGAGAAGTTTCCGTTGTGTTTCCGGTGAGGCTGAACAAACGAGGCGCTACTCGGCAGACCCTTCAAGGACCGGCTGTCGCGGGTTGTTGATAACGGGGAAGCTCGGGAGATCGTCTTTCCCGGGCTGATTCGATGACACAATTCCACGCTTTGCTCCCCGTCCGCGAGGAGGCCGACATCATCGGCCAGTGCCTGCGGCATCTGTTGACCTGGGCTGACGCGGTCTATGTGTTCGATACCGGAAGTGTGGATGGGACGTGGGAAATAGTTCAGCAGTTCGCTGCCGAGGATCGGCGTGTCGTCCCGCTCCTGAAAGATACGGTTTTCTTTTCGGATAAAAGATTGCGGGCATGGATGTTCCACCAGGCTCGGCGGCGGATGCGGGAAGGGGACTGGTTTCTGAGGGTCGATGCGGATGAGTTCCACCACATTGCACCGCCTGAGTTCGTGAAGCAGCGAATGAGGAGGCATGAGACGGCTGCCTATCATCAATATTACGACTTCAGGCTCACGGCCTCAGAAGACAAGGACTGGGCAGAGGGCAGGGAGACGCTGGCCGATCGGAGTCGACCGATTGAGGACCGACGCCGGTGGTTTACGGCAAGTGTCTACAGTGAGCCACGGCTGTGCCGCTACCGGGAGTCGATGCAGTGGCCGGAAACGGTTTCATTTCCTTGCAATGCTGGTTATGTGGCAAGGGAGCGCTTGCCCATCAGGCACTATCCGCATCGTGACCCGGTCCAACTGAACCGCCGCTGCCGTCTGCGGGCCTTCATGATGGATGACCCCGAGAACTCTGCCGCGCTTCACTGGAGCGTGGCCGACTGGCGTGCGCACGTTGCGCCCAACGGTTCTCCCGACCTTCGATACTGGCCGGCGGGCACAGATCTGCCGGACCTGCGCCTTAGAAATCACCTCGCTTCGGTGCCCAAACGCGCCGTCCAGCGTTTTGCTCACGCATGGTTGCTGCCGGTTCTAGACCGGTTTCGCGCCTGCTATTCGGCCGGGGCTTATCCCCGGCGCCTCCCGGATGAAGCCATCCGGAAACTCAGACGCGAACTTGGCGGGAAAGTCGTTTAACCGCGAAGCGACCACTGCCGACTCGAATGGGAAAGACCAAACATCCGAATCACCAGATCATCGCTCCTATGATTCGTCGAATCTTGCCTGAGCGATTCCGGCCAATCGGGTACCTTACGCACCTGGTGCGAAAGCGCACGCATGACACGGTGCGGTGCGGACCCTTCGCGGGGATGCGTTACATCGACCATTCGATCGGCAGTGCGCACCTGCCGAAGCTCCTGGGAACCTACGAACGCGAGTTAGTCGAAATAATCGAATGGGTATGCGCAGCATCCCAAGCACTCATCATCGATCTGGGCGCTGCCGAAGGTTATTACGCGATCGGCCTGGCACTGCGCAACCCGCGGGCGCGCGTGGTCGCCTTCGAAAATGTGCGACCCGGGCGAGCGGCGCTCCAGAAAATGTCGTGCCTGAATGGTGTCCACCACCGCGTCCAAATCCGCGGCCGCTGTGAACCGATCGACCTGAAGGCGATCCTCGAGTCCGGGCAAGACGAGCTTCCCCGAGTCTTCGATCGAGCTCCGTTTGTCCTCTGCGATG
>JANXQE010000801.1 GCA_025356925.1 Limisphaerales bacterium
GGCCAGTTTAGACGTCTCGAGGCCCCGGAGCGCGAACGTGATCCCGATTAGCACTGGGGCGTGAAATAAGTAGACCGAGAAACAGTTATCGCTCAACCACTGAGTCAACTTCCCACGGCGATTGGCTTTCTCCCGGAACAAAACGATCAATCCCAGGCAAACGCCGACACAAAAGAACGATTCCCAAAAGCTGAACACCGCACTCTGCCAGTTGAGCCCGCCCCCAAGCTTTTCCTCAGTATGAGTCTTAAGCAGGCCAAAAACCAACATTGCCCACACGACGCTGCCTGCCCCTAGCGAGGCCACCAGCCAGCGGATGCCAAACTGGTACGGGATGCGCAGCAACCCATTACGGCGGCGGGCGTAAATCCCAACGATGAACAGGAAAATATACTGAGAAACATAGCACAGCTGCATGTTCAGGATGTTAGTGCCCATCGGCTGAACGATTCGGCCAAGAAACGTGCACAGGCCCATCACTAAGGCCAACCCGATGATTGCTCCATGCCCTGGCAACGGGGCGTCGGGCTCGTTCCTCGGAATTGTGCTGCTCGTTGCCCGGATCGCGCCATAAATCACGCTGAAGACGAACAGCGCCAGCGCGAACCACATCGGCCCTGACCCGCTGAGAAAACGGCCGCTGCTCAGGTAGGGAAAATAAGCCTGACTCAGAGCCGGCCGCGAGTGGTCGGCAAAATCGCGCAACAGCCAATACACCGTGACCGGGTGGATGACCAACATGTAGAACAAAGTCGGCAGGCCCAACCGCACCGCGCGTTCGAGCACAAAATCGCAAATTCCCTTGCGGTCGAACGAACCAGGCACAAAGTAGCCCGCGATGAGGAACAGCAAGCCCATGAAGAAAGCCTGGAGATAGACCTGGTAAGTCGCGAACGCAGCCATCATGAGCGTTCCCGGCTTTGGATCCTCCATGAAATACCAGCTCCCCAGGTGACTGTAAGTAACCGCCGCGTGCATGCTTACGACGAGGATGATCATCACCCAGCGGAGGTTATCCACAAAATCCAGTCGGGTCTTGGCCGTGACTGCTGCCGGGGACGTCTCACTGACGGAGGGTACTGAATCCATAACCGCCCAAAAGGGAGGACGCGCTCAGCGAGTCGTTCAACACACCGCCAAGCTTTAATCTATGGAGCTTGCGCAGCTCTAGCCTTCAGCTAACCACATTTAAGGCTTGCGCGCCCTCCGTGGAGAGCCAGAAAGTGGGGTTTTCCCAGCCCATGACTACACCCGGTCCAACCGAAGCAGCCCGAGTAAGTGACTCGGTTGGCGTCAGTGCGCCACCCAGGGGCCTGGCCCAGGATCTGATCCTGCCCACCCTGCTCTTTATGGCGTTGGGCGGCATGACCTGGGCTGTGCGAGGCAGTTCTGGTTTTGGCGCAGTCAACGGCTGTGTTTTCGCCGGAGTGACCTGGGGCACGGCCTGGTGGTTCATCGCGCGAGATTCTGCGGCTCACCAGTCCCGCCGGTACTCGTCCGGCTGGATCATTCTGGCGCTGACGGTTGGTATTGGCATCTCAGGTGACCGCGGGTGGATGCAGTGGCCCAGTTTCTTCGAAGGTCATCTGCAGTTGAACACACCCCGAGGAGAGTTTTTCCCCATCCCCAAGGTCTATGGATTCATCTGGCTTTTCATCGCCGGGGTTCCCTGGGCGGGCCTGGGAGCCTGTCTGCTCGCCTGGTGCGCGCCCCAACGGCCTTTGACGGTTCGGAACTGGATCTTTCGCCTGAGCTGCGGCCTTGGCATGGCTTTACTGGCCAGGGCCCTGTTCCATTTCTTTCCCCAAGCTTTTCTTCCACTGTTTAGCAGCCTGCAACCTCAATACGCCGATCTGGACGCGCACCCCAATTTACGGAGGCTCATCGGAGACAATCGCGCTGCGATAACACACCTCGGCTGGTACCTCGGCTTTCTCGCCTACGAGACAGCCAGGAGAGATTGGAAGAATGTGCTACTGATTGGCACGGTTGGCGGAGTCAATGGGCTCGGGTGGGCGGTTTGTCAGAATTGGCGCTGGGCTCCAGCGGTGTGGCCCCAAGCAAATTTTAATTGGTGGAGGTGCTGGGAGTCCAGCGCGGGGATCAGCATCGGAGCTGCGTACGGGCTGGCATACTATTTCGTGAACCGCAGGACGACCACGGATCAGTCCCATCTCGAGCGCGCGACGGTGGCCAATTCTCACCCCAACCTGCAGCGGTTCGGTGCGTACGTCGGCTTGATGCTGGGCCTCGGACTTTCGGTCAAGAATGGGCTGAAAGGCTGGGCGAACCTTTACCTGGGCAATGAGGAACATTGGAATCGTGTGCTTTGGGCCATCATCGGGCCGGCCCTGCTTTGC
>JANXQE010000807.1 GCA_025356925.1 Limisphaerales bacterium
AGCCAGGAGGATCTGGCCGTCCCGGCGCCCGGCGACCAGCGTGGTCGAGCCGCCGGTGTCGGCCGCAACCAGCCCGATGTCGTCCTTCTCGAGGGGGAGCAGCGCCAGTTGTTGTTGGAGGACAGCCGAAGGCGGCAACACCGACGTGAGATGCAGACCATTGCGTTTGCAACCCTGAAGGAAGTGGTTGAGGAGCAGCCTGGGGAACAGGTGCAACACGATTCGCTGAGCACCTCTGCTGGCGGGCGATGGCTGGCTCGCCCACGCGGCTTCGCCCGTGAACATTTTTTGTTGCTGGGCCTGGCGATGGATGACCTTTTGAAGTGCAGCCCCCCTCACCAGCGGCAGGTCCACCAATTGCTGCACGAGGCGCGGGTGCGCCACCACCAATGAAACCGTCTGGCCGCGATAGCCCGTGCGCTGGACCGCCTCTCGGATGAACGCGTCGAACCGGTCAAGGCCATCGGTCTCGCCTTGACGTTCCCAGGCAGCGTCGATGGTGCCGCGATGGACAGCGAGGGCTTTGAACTGGTTGTTAAGCCAGCTCACGCTCAGGCTGCTCACGCTCCCTGGTATCGCGCTGGCGCTGAGCTTATTCTTCTTGGTGAGGCTAAGCATCGCGGGACGGCGACTGTTGGTGGTCGGGCCCGAAACGGCTGCCCCCTTTGTTGTTCGCCCAGTTCGTCACAAATGTCCTAAAATCTAGTTCGATAGAATGGTTGGGCCTATTATTTACCCAAACGATCCCTGCTGTTCAACCTTAGTTTTGATATATTATCGGATTTTCTTTGGTCAGGCAGTTGTCGAAACCATGGGCGCAAAGCCTCTTCCTTAACCTTTGCCACCTTGACCCTCCTCGCAGTCGGGGGTTTATTGGTGGCACGCCGACGGGTGGTCGGAAGAGTTGATTTCTCGGAATGACACTTGTGAACGCAACGCGGGAACCTGACCGGTTCGTGATGGCTGAAAATATCGCGACGAGCAGCGGCTTTGATTTGAAGGTTGAGAAAAGGCTTGACGGAGGAAGAATCGAGGTGCTCCTGCGGATGGTGACGCCGAAGCGCTGTGTGCTGCACTGGGGGATCCGGAGCAAAGCCCAGGCCGCCTGGCATAGTCTGCCCCAGGCGCTCTGGCCGGAAGGCACCACCGCAGCGGGTCGAGACGCAATGCGGACTCCGTTCACAAAGCAAAATGGAGAGAACCGGATTGCGATTGCGTTGAATCCTGAGAGCGCGCCGGATTTCGTCGAGTTCGTCCTTTTTTTTCCCGACGAGGGGCGCTGGGATAACAATGGCCGACGCAATTATCAAATCGCGATGCTGATCCCGCCGCGCCCGCTGCGCGGGCTCGTCGCCGCTGAGTTGAGCGAGCTCGCCAACCGGATTGTTCAAGCCGAGATGGGCTCGGGTTCCTGGAGCTTGATGCACCGGTATAATCTGTGCTCCGAGCTACTGGATCACGCGCGGGGCAATCCCGAGGCGCTCGCTTTGCTTTACGTCTGGTTGCGGTTTTCAGCGATGCGGCAGCTAACCTGGCAGCGGAACTACAATACCAAACCGCGCGAGTTGGCCCACGCGCAAGACCGGCTGAGCGGCCGCTTGGCCGAGCTGTACCGCAGTGATGCCCAGGGCCGTCCGCTCTTCCGCCTGATGCTCACGTCCATCGGCCGTGGAGGCGACGGACAACGGATTCGTGACGAGATCCTCCAGATCATGCACCGGCATCACGTGAAGGAGGTCACCGGGCATTTCCTCGAGGAATGGCACCAGAAACTGCACAACAACACGACCCCCGATGACGTCGTCATCTGCGAAGCCTACCTGGAGTTTCTGCGGAGCGATGGCAATCTCCAGCGGTTTTATGAAACCTTGCAAAATGGAGGGGTGACCCGCGAGCGATTGGAAAGTTTCGAACGGCCGATCCGGACGAATCCGGATTTCGTGCCGCACCTGAAAGACGCGCTGCGCCATGACTTTGGAAATTTTTTGAAAGTTCTCCGGGCGGTTCACTCGAGCACCGATTTGGAGACGGCGATGAATACCGCGCGCGAGCGGTTGGACGGGAACACGCAAGGGTTGCTGGGACAGGTGTGGAATCAGCGCACCGATGGCGCGGACGGGGCCGTGGCGCTGGTGGAAAGAATCACCGCCGCGCGACGGGGTGTGTCCCAGCGGTTCCATGATGGACAGGAGCTGCGACCGCTCTTGTATCTGGATTTGGCGCTCGAGCAATTGGTGCGCGGGGTGGTGGAACGCCACCTCCATCAGCACCTGAACGGTGCTCAGTTGGCAGACCTGATCGGCTGGGTGCTGGAGAATGTTACATTGTCGCAACCAGAAACGGAACTGGGCGCGTGCCTGTGTCATTGGCGACGGTTGTCGACCGCGCCCGCAGAGCTTCGCGGGACGCCCGGTTGGTCGCTCCACGCCAAATCGGTGGTAGGCCGGATCGGACGAGCCCTGGGGGACTGGACGGACCGGCTTTACCAGGTGCTTCAGCCCAAGGCCGAATTCTTCGGCCAGGCAATTCACGCCGAGGCTTGGTCGATCACCCTGTTCAGCGAGGAGGTGGTTCGGGGGAGCAGTCTCGGATTTGCGCTGTCGATGCTCTTGCATCAGGTCGGCCGAGTGCTGCGGCAGTCCGCCAACCTGGGCGACTGGCAGATCGTCAGCCGTGGCCGGGCCAGCGGGCGGGTGGAAGTGGTGGAGACATTGCGGACAGTCCAGGGGAAACAACTCCAGACCCCAACGGTGGTGATCGCGGAGAAGGTCATGGGGGACGAGGAGCTGCCGAAAGAGGTCGTGGCCGTGATCGCGCCTGACGTGACGGATCTGGTTTCACATGTGGCGGTTCGCGCACGCAACGCGCAGATGCTGTTCGCTTCATGCTCCGACCCCAGCGTATTGGAACACTTGAAGTCGCTGCGAGGCCGGTTTTTGCATCTTGAAGTCACGGCTGCGGGAGATGTGGTCTTCCACGAGATCACCCAGGCCGAGCCGCAAATAGCTGGAGCACCAGGCGGCAAGCCGCGCCGTAGTGGTGCGCGACCACGATTCACAAGATTTGCAATTAGTCTTGATGAGTTCAACGATCGCGTGGTGGGCGCCAAATCCTGTTCGCAGGCGCGCCTTCGGGGCAAGTTGCCCGACGGGGTTCGGCAGCCGGGCTCCGTCGCGCTACCTTTCGGGTGTTTTGAGCAGGTGCTCGCATACGGTGAGAATAGGAAAACTGCTGAGCGCTATGGCGAGCTGGCAGACCGGCTAAGAAGCGGTTTGAAGGCTCAACCGAAACGCGGTGTCAGGGCACGCGGCCCGAAGGAATTAACCGATTCCGACCACGGATCTGTGCTCGGTCCCCTGAGCGGGCGGCTTTCCGATCCGGCTCAAAGCGAAAACGCCAACCTCGAAACGCTCGTGACCTTGCGTGAATTGATTGAATCCTTGATCGCACCCGAAGAGTTGAAGTTGGCGTTACGGGAGAAGTTGAGCAAGGCGGAGATGGCATGGCCGGAGGATTGGGAATCAAGCTGGCGCTGTATCAAGCAGGTTTGGGCTTCGAAATGGAACGAACGCGCCGTGTTGAGCCGCCAAAAACTGGGGATGGACGATGGAGATTTGTTTATGGCCGTCCTCATCCAGCCGGTGGTGGAGGCCGATTACGCGTTCGTCCTTCATACGGTCAATCCCTCGACCAACAACCGTGATGAGTTGTATGGCGAGCTCGTCCTGGGTCTGGGTGAGACGCTGGTCGGCAATTTTCCGGGGCGCGCGCTGAGTTTTGTCTGGGACAAACGGACCGAACAGAGCCGGTTAACTTCGTTCCCGAGCAAGAGTGTGGGGCTTTACGGTGGCGGTTTAATTTTCCGTTCCGACTCAAACGGCGAAGACCTGGAGGGTTATGCGGGCGCCGGTCTTTACGACAGCGTGCTGCATCCGCCGCCCCGGCAGGTGGAGTTGGATTATTCGGACGAGCCGCTGCTTTGGGACGAAGCGTTCCGGAGAGGCCTCCTGGCAGAGATCGGGTGGCTAGGGTTGGCGATCGAGAAAGCGCTGAGCTCGGCGCAGGATATCGAAGGCGCCGTGGCCAAAGGGGGATATTTTGTAGTCCAGACGCGGCCGCAAGTCGGCCTGGACCATCCCTAAGCCGAGACCACCATGAGCCCGGTTTACCACGCCCTGGTCTTGAACCTCCACCAACCGTCGGGGAATTTGGAAGCGTTGCTTTCTGGAAACGAATGGGAGGCCCGCGAGATCCTCCTGGCGTTAGATCGCATACCGCGTTCGTTGTGGGGATTTGAAGACGTGGCCCGGGTTCATCTCTCCTTGTCCGGCACGTTGCTGGAGACACTGGCAAATCCTGACTTCCAGCAGCGGGTTTATGGGATCGTCAAGTGCGGCGAGCTGCTTTGGTTCTTTCAGAATCAAAAGCTCTTTCAGCTCCTCGGCACCGGATACTACCATCCGGTTCTGCCGCTGATCCCGGCCGCAGACCGCGAGGAGCACGTTACACGCTGGCTGGGAATTGCCCGGCATCTTTTGTGGCGCCCCGGCTTTAACGGCTTTTGGCCACCGGAGATGGCTTTCAGCATGGAGTTGATTCCGCTGCTTAAGCGCCTGGGCTATCGTTACGTCCTGGTCGATAGCGATCACGTTGAACCGGTTACGCCGATGCGGTGGGAGGAAGCTCGCTACCGGCCACATTTGGCGCGGTTCGGGGATGATGAAATCATTGTCGTCGTGCGCGATCGTGAGCTCTCAGACGCTCAGGAGTCCGGGATGGATACCGGCTGGTTCATGCAGGAAGTGCACGAGCGCACGAAGCACTGCGGTTTTCCTCCGCTGGTGACTACGTGCACCGACGGTGATAACGGAGGATGGTTCCGGAACGTCGACAGCCAAGCCAATTTCTGGGGTGTCTTTTATCAACCACTCCTCGAGCGGGTGCGGCGGAAAGAGATGGAAATCAGCCCGATTTTCATCGACGACTATCTGAACCGGCACGGCGCTCACGGTTATGTCAACGTCCGCGAGGGCGCCTGGAACACCGGGTGGCATCACGGCACGGGATTTTTGCAATGGACGGGTTCTCCTGCGCAGAAGGACGCGCTTCAACGCGTGGTCGCAACCAGTCGTGCGTTTCATGCGCTCCGCAACCGCGCGGCGGTGGGCGCAGATAACAGGAGGGTTGAACACACGATGGAACAAGCGTTCTGGCGGTTGTTGCGCGCCGAGACGAGCTGTAACTTTTTTTGGGGTGAGGCCTGGGTGCAACGGTGTCACCAGGATTTGAACGAGGCGTGGTCCTTTCTGAAGAAGGTGGAGAAAGACTTGTGATGTTCAGGCGAATAGGGGTCGTCGTTTTCCTGTGTCAGGCGTGCGCGGCCTGGGCCGGCGGCAGCGGGTTGAATGTCGTGGTCGTCGTTAACCAGAACAGCACCAACTCGGTTCAACTAGGCAATGATTACTGCGAAAAGCGCGGTGTTCCGCCGCAGAACCTGTTCCGGATGACCGGGTGGAATGGCGGACCCGTTTCGTGGACACTAACGGAATTCGAGACCAACCTTCGGGATCCCTTGCTCGCGGGGTTGGCGGTTGCTGGGTTATCCAACCAGGTCCAGTATGTCCTGCTGTCGATGGACATCCCCTATCGGATCGAGAGCGGCGATAGTGCGAACAGCACGACCTCGGTGCTTTTCTATGGTTTCAAGACCAACTCCGCTCCTCCGCCGGGAGACCCCATCACTTGTTCTCTGCCGGATTACTCTTCAAACAGCTATGCGTTCAGCGAACTGCCAGTCGAGCAGGCCAGGCCGAACACGGCGGAGACCAATGGATTTTTGACCTTCATGCTCACCGACGACACGCTTGCTGGGGCTGAAGCAATCCTCAGCCGCGGACTCGCCGCCGACTCATCGTTCCCCACCCAGGCGGTTTATCTTGAAAAGACCAGCGATTCCGCTCGCAATGTGCGGTTTTTCAGCTTCGACAACGCGATCTTCGACAGCCGGATCCGGGGCGATGCCTCGGTGCTTCGTATCCGTTCGGATTCCACCACCTTCAGCAGCATTCGCGGGCTATCGGCCGGGTTTGCCACCCTCGGTTTGGCCGGGGACACGTTCGTGCCGGGCGCTCTGGGGGACAGCCTGACGTCCTATGCTGGCGACTTATTCGAGAATAGCGGGCAAACCTCATTATTGGCGTTCCTGAACGCCGGCGCTGCGGGAAGCTATGGAACGGTGATCGAGCCGTGCAATTACTTGCAGAAATTTCCCGATCCACTGGCGTTCTTTTACCAGGGCCGAGGTTTTTGTCTGGCTGAGGCCTATTATCAAAGCGTGCTGAACCCGTTTCAAGGGTTGCTCGTGGGGGAACCTCTTTCGGCGCCCCTGGCGCAGCCCGCGCCGGCTGATTGGCATGCCCTGGCTGACGGGACCGTCTTGAGCGGACAAGCCGTGCTGCCGAGCGCATTCTTCTCGGCTGCGGCGACCAATCTTCCGATCGGCCAGGTGGACCTCTTCATTGATGGGAGTTTCGTGCGGACTTTGACCAATGTTCCACCCACGAGCGGCAACGTTCTCTCGGTGACCCTCAACGGAACCGGGGTCACATACACTAATCCTGAGAGTACAACGCTCACGACGGTAGTGGCCGGTTTGGCAAGCGCTCTGAATACTGAATCAAACGCGACCAAAGTCGCGGCCACGGCCGTCGGCGATCGGATTGAGTTGCAGGGGTTGGACTTTTCGACTCCGGGTAGCAACCTGTTATTAAGCGCGAGCACTTCCGCAGGCTCTTCGCCGGTGCTGACGACGGAGCTTGCCGCGGCTCGGCCGGCTTTTCTGGACACCGAGGCCACTGGTTTCCGAGTCCTAACTGTCAGTAACGCCACGGTTCAGGGTGATTGGCTGCAGCTCCTGGTAACCAAGACCAGCGGGCCCCAGATAAGCGTCAGCGTCACCAACACGACTCCCGACACGAATGTTGCCGATCTTTGCCAGCAGTTGATGAACGCTATCAATACGGAGCCAGCACTCCAGGGTTTGGATGGTTTACTGGCCTCGGATTTCTACCCGGACGTCTACCTGGCTCAGTTCCTGATCTACGCTCGCGCTCCCGGTTGGCCCGCCGCCCAGGTTCGAGCCACGTTGACTGCGTCCCCCGGCCTCGTCGTTTTGCCACCGGGCTCGCTCACGCTCGAAGATAACCTCACCGACCTCCGGCCCCGCGACCATCTTTACGTCAGCGCCGGACAGAACGGGCTGCCGGTTTCTTTCACGCTCGATACAACCCAACTTCCGGATGGGTTCCATGAATTGACGCTGATCGGTTACGAGGGGACAAGCGTCCGCACACAAAGTCACCTGTCCCAGACCGTGAAGGTTCAGAACACGGGCCTGTCAGCCAGCTTAACTGCCCAGATCGTTGGCACCAATACGACCTTGGACGCTCCTTTGTTGATGTCGGTCGTGGTCAATACGAATAATGTTTCCGAAATCGAGCTCTTCACCACGGGCGGGTCGGTCGGGATTGTTTCGAACCAGCCCTCGGCAACTTTCTCGATTCCTGCGAGCCGATTGGGCGTGGGATTGCACCCATTCTATGCGCTGGTGACCGATCCGGCCGGAAGCCAGTTTCGGACCCGGAGCGTGGCGATTCGGATCGTTCCGTCTTTTCAGCTTGAGCTAGCCGCCTCTCCGTTGACTCTCTCCTGGTCGACCATGCCGGGCGTTCGTTATGACGTCTTAGCGTCGGCCACCGTTTCAGGGCCCTTTCAGCAAGTAGCTTCCGTGACAGCCTCCGGCGCAAGTGCGCAGTGGGCTATTCCATCCCCCGCCAACGGCCTGGCGTTCTACCGGGTCCGGCTGGCTCCGTGAGTTCAACCGAGCGGAAAGCCTTCCCGGATTAGGCGTTCGCGCATAGCTGCGATGTGCTGTGCATCGCGGGTCTCGACGACACAGTGGACGGAAACCGTGGAGATATCATCATCGGCGAAAGCTCGATCATGCGTGATATCGATGATGCTGCCCCCTTCCTCCGCAATCAGTCCGGCGAACCGGGCCAGACCACCGGGCCGGTCGCTGATGGTGGCGGTAAACTTGCACAGGCGCCCATCGGAAGCCAAGCCGCGTTCGATCACTCGGTCCAGAGTGTTGAGGTCAATGTTACCGCCACACAGCAGCAGCACGATTTTCCGGTTGGCCAGGTCGGGTATCAGCTCCGCGAGACAAGCGGCCAGCGGCGCGGCGCCGGCGCCTTCGACCACCGCTTTTTCCAGTTCCATTAAGCGGAGCACCGCCCGGGCCAGGTCGTGCTCGCCAACCAATACCGTCCGGTCGACTCGCTCCCGCGCCAAGGCAAAGGCATTCTCACCTACCTTCGGGACGCTCAAACCGTCGGCCAGCGTGGGCTTCAGGTCGATCGTTACCGGTTTCCCCGCCTTCAGAGCGGCGGTGAAGCTCGCGGCGCGCTCGGGTTCGACGCCAATGATCTTCACGCCGGGCTTCAAATGTTTTAGCGCCAGGGCGACTCCAGCTACCAAGCCTCCTCCGCCGATCGGCACGAGTACCGCATCGAGGTCCGGCACTTGCCGGACGAGCTCCAAACCGATCGTGCCTTGGCCCGCGATGATGGCCGGGTCGTCGAAGCCATTGATATACGTGAGCTCGCGCTCAGAGGCGATCTCGTCCGCGCGCGCCCGCGCTTCGGCGATATTGGTCCCCTCCAGGACCACCGTCGCGCCGAAGCGGCGGCAATTGACGACCTTGGTGAGGGGGGCGAAGCGAGGCATGACCACGGTAGCTGGCACCCGCAGCAGTTGCGCGTGGTAGGCGACGCCGAGAGCGTGATTGCCCGCGGAAGCCGCGATGACACCGCGCTGACGCTTTTGAGGGGAGAGCAGCAGCAGAGCGTTTCGCGCGCCCCGCTCCTTGAAACTGCCAGTCCTTTGGAGATATTCCAGCTTGCAGTAAACAGTGGAGCCGGTGACTTCCGACAGCGGGATGGACGCCGGACAGGGAGTTTCGAGGATCGGACCGGCGATGCGCTCGGCTGCTGCCTGGATATCTTGGAACGTGACTGGCACAAACTCAGAATTCGTGGCTCGCTCCGGGGTGCAACAGATGCAGGTGCTTGCCGGCCGCCTTGAATTTATCGAGTGCCGCCTGGTGATTGATCTTGATGGGCGGGAAAGTATCGAAGTGGAGCCCTAGCACCTCGCGGCACCGGACGAAGTCAGCCGCCTTGATAGCATCCTCGAAATCCATCGTAAAGTTATCGCCGATGCACAGGGCCGCGAAACGGAGGTGGGTGGATTCGCCGATCAACTTCATGTCCCAGGTCAGCGCTGTGTCGCCTGAATAGTAGAAGTTGCCCTCGGCGCTTTCGACGATGAATCCGCCGGGGTTTCCACCGTAGGCGCCATCAGGCAGGCTGCTGGAATGGATGGCATTGACGAATTTGACACGTCCGAAATCGAAAGTGTGGCCGCCTCCGTGGTTCAGCGGGTGCGCCTTCAGCAGTCCTTGTTTACCGAACCACTGAACGATTTCATAATTGGAAACGATCGTGGCGCCCGTGCGTCGGGCGATATCGCCCGCATCTCCCAGGTGGTCCGAGTGACCATGAGAAATCAGAATGTAATCAGCGGGGATGTTGTTTGGATCAACGCCCGTGGCGAGCTCGTTTCCGGTAATGAAGGGATCGAACAATAAGGTCTGGTTGGCAATTTGCGCGGCAAAGCAGGAGTGTCCGTAATAAGTAACTTTCATAAAACCCTCTCCGGTTTCAGTTTCAACCTGGCGCTGTCCCGATGACCGCACTCCAGCGATATTATCCATGGCCTGCGGCGTGGGGTCAACCCTGGAGGCGCAAACCGCGCCGGCACGCTCGAGGGGAGTACCTCGGGCTCAATTTTCGCGTCCCGCACCGTCAGGCTTGACTCGGCTGAATCTCTGGCCGCAAGGTAGCGCGCACATTCAAGCGATTGTTATGAAAAACATAATGCAGATATGCTCATCCCGGTCAGGATTGCGGTTGGCTCTGAATCTTGTCCTTGGATCCGCGGCGGTAGCCATGCTCGCCCTGCTGGCGTCCGCCCAGGAAGTTGAAAAGCCCTCACCAACACAACCGCCGGCACCACCGAGGAGCGAGTTGGCTTCCTCCCAAACGAAACCGAAAGCAGACTCCAAAAAGCTCAGCGGTGCAGAGCTCTATTCGATGCATTGCAACCGGTGCCACCCGGAGCGCTACCCCACCGAGCGGACGGCCGCCCAATGGAAGACTATCCTGCTTCATATGCGCGTGCGGGCGAACCTCCCGGCCGGACAGTCGCGAACGATCCTCAAATACCTCCAGGACAACAGCGGACGATGAGCGACCGAAACCGGACTGATACCTCAAGAAGCTTAACATGAAAACACCTTCCTTCGCTTTGGGATGCGCGGCCTTATGCTGCGCGTTGGTGCTGGCCCTGCCGGGCCGGACCGCCGCCGCCGTGGACGACCAACAGTTCAACGATTTGAAAGAGTTGGTCACCAAACTGGGTCAGAAAATGGACAAACAGGACCAGCGAATCGAGCAACTGGAAAAAACCCACGGGCAGGATACCGAGGTCCACGCACAGGATCAAAAGATCCACGAACAGGACCAACAAAAAATCCAGGACCTCGAACGAAAGCTCGGAGAAACACAACGAACAGTCGCAGAGGTGCAACAGACGGCAGCGGCGGCGACGCCAGCGGAGCCACTTCCCCGGGTCCCGCTCGAGGAGGCGACGGTCAATCATAACTTCTCCATTCTTGGAGATGCCGAGTTTCAATACGCCAAAACCACAGGCCAGAACGGGACGTTTTTGATGGCCGATTTTGCGCCTATCTTTCTGTATCGAGGCGGAGATAAGGTCCTGTTCGAAGCCGGGTTCGATTTTATTTTGCAGAATAACGCTCCGACCAGCAGCGGCAGGACGACCACGGTTAATCTCAGTTTTGCCCAGTTGGATTACCTGATAAATGATTACGTGACCCTGGCGGCGGGAAACCTGCTGTTACCGCTCGGCACGTATAGCGAACGGACCGCGGGGTGGTTGAACAAAATTCCCGACGATCCTTTGCCGCGCGCTTTGCTCCCGGGCTCCGGGGTGGGCGCGGAGTTGCGAGGGGCGGCCCCGCTGGGGGAAAGCGGGAAGATGCTCAACTATTCCGTCTGGGGCGTGAACGGGCCAAGTTCAGCAGATGGTTCCGGGAATGCCGCCGCCCTGGATTTGGGTGGCAACGTGGGGCTGCGATCGGACAATGCGGTGGCGAACTTACACGGCCAGCCGAGCGGCGGCGCCCGCGTGGGCTGGTTCATGCCTTTCAAACCTCACTACGATGTGGAACTGGGCCTTTCGGGCCAGTCGGGGGAATGGGATGACGCGGGTCAGCATCTGTGGTCGGCGGCGGTGGCGGATGCCAGCGTGCATCTGGGGTCAAGTTTTGAGGTCAAGGGCGAGTATATTCATAGCCAGTACGGAACCGACGATCTTGGTGAAATCAGGCCCAACGGATGGTGGGTACAGGCTGGCTACAAGGTGGCCGGGTTGAACCTGGATTGGCCCCTGATCAACAACCTGGAGCTCATGAACCGCTTTGACAGCATGCACGACGGACTGGGCACCTGGACCCGGCGCTACACTGTGGGGTACATCTATTATCTTTCGAACACCCTGCTCTTTGAAGGAGACTACGAGTTTTTTCGCAGTAATGATCCCACCCAGAAAAACCGGTTGGTTTTCCAGCTTTCTTATGGGTTTTGAAGCTTTCGTGTGAAACGTCGAAATTGCTTATTAATCATGCATCCAATTCTATCCCACAACTGCAAACCGCTGCGTTTTATCCGGGCGCTCCTGCTGAGCGGTCTCGGGTCTCTGTTGAGCAACTGCGCTCTGGCTCAGAGCTCTCTCCCAGCGACCGCAGCTACGAACCAACCGCCGACTTACCTCCGGGACGTTTTGCCGATTATTATGGGAAAATGCTCCCGCTGCCACAACGAGCAGGCCCGGTTCGTTTACAACTGGCT
>JANXQE010000820.1 GCA_025356925.1 Limisphaerales bacterium
CAATTCTACCTGTACCGGGTCGAATTGGTATTGGCTATGCATCCAGCCCACCAGTGTTTCCACGAAATCCTGCAGCGATTCGGTTAACACACGGGCGGTAAAACGGGTCGCTTCGCTGGTCTCAAGCAGCCCGTCGCGAAAACTGCTCACCAGGGCCCGCGCAATCTTGCCAACGAGCGCGCGCGCTTCCTCGGCTGTGATGTCCCGCCAGCGTTTGCCGTCAGCGCGCAACGTTTCATGGAACATCGCCAGCACGTCATGCTGGAAGGTGCCCTGCTCCTTGACGTCCAATTCAAAAAGTTGCCGCTCCTCGGCGCGTAGGCCCGAGTGCACGAAAAATTTGAAAGGACAGGCCGCAAATTGTTCCATGCGACTAACGGACGTGCGCAACACGGGCCCGTACAGGCGGGCGGCAAGCTCTGGGGTCAAAGCGTCGGCGGGTTGAGAGTCCCGGAAATGCCGAAGGCTTTCGAATAGGGAATCAAACCCGGGAACCGAGAGGAGTGCGGAGTGCGGAGTGCGGAGTGCGGAATCCGGGGAGAGAAGCCCTGAGCTGCCGGCACTGCGCATTTGCAAAACCGGGCCGACCAGCTCCGAGAAGTGTTCGACACTCTTCCAATCAAGCACTGGCGGAGCAACTTCGGACGGCAGATTGGGAAACAACTGCTGGACGTGTGAAAGCAAGGAAGAGGGATTCAGAGGCGCGCCTGACGAATCCTGGGAGGCCCAGGTCAGGACGAGCTTTTGCCGGGCGCGGGTGCAGGCAATGTAACCAAGGTATCTTTCGCGCCCCAACTGCCGGCGCGCACTGGATCCGAGGAGCAGATGTTGCTTTTCCAATTCCAGGCGATCGGTTTCGGTGAGCAAGCAGCCGGGCTGCGGCGACGCCGGGAACACGCCTTCGTTGAGACCCAATACCAGAGCGAGCTTTACCTCAGGCGTCCGGGAACGATCGACGGCGCCGACCAGCACCTGATCCAATGCCGGCGGAATGATGCCGACGGTGAGGTTAGCCAGGCCGGCTTCGAGGATCGGGACCCATTCTCGCAGTGAAAGAGCTTCGGTTGGGAACGCGAGCTCCGCATTGTCGAGCCACGCGTTCATCTGGCGCCAAGCCGTTTCGTGCGCAGAGACGCCTGCGCGGGATGCGAAATCGGAGGGTTCCGCCGCTGTCCAATCTTCAAGCTGGGGCCCGACGCTCAGAACGTTCCAAAGCCCGCGGAGAGCCGAGGCGAGTTGCGGACCCGTGGGACGGTTCCGCGAAGCGCCCAGGTCCTGAATGAATCGTTCAAAAGGGGGAAGGATCCGGCGTCGAATCTGCTCGAGCTGGGTCTCCAACTGATCCAGGCGCTCGCGCTCCGTCACGGTTTTCGGAACATCCCGGAGGTGAATCGGCTCAAGCCACGACTGGCCTTTCCAGCCGCGGGCCAGGGACTCGTTCTCCAGCAGATCGATCTCATCATCCCGGGCGGAGACTAGACCACATTTCAAGGCGGCGAACCAATCCTCCTGCTGCCACCCGAAGGCAATCACGCGCAGGGCACTGCGCGTCAACTCGGCGAGCGGATGGTGGGCGATGGATTCGCGCCGATCCAGGAAGAACGGAATCTGGTAGCGCGAAAACACTCGCTGGATGGTTTGATAATAAGGGTCGAGTCCTCGAAGCAACACCGACACATCCTTGTAGCGAGCTCCAGCACGCACGAACCTGATAATCTCGCGCGCAGCGAGCGCAACTTCAGCCTCACGATCAACGCAGGCCACGAGACGCAAGGCATCGCCGAGCTCCGGAGCCGGCGGCAATTGTCGAGTTGCCTCATTGGCGGGCTGAGGCAGAGAGCAGAGGGGGGCACTTTGGTCCCGGCTTGAGAGTTGACCCGCCGCAACCGTCACGTTGGGGTACGGCCGAGGCGCCGCCCAGAACGTCTCCAGGTGCTCCAGAATCGGGTTTGTATGGAAGCGCTGGTCGCCACCCTGGCGCTGCAGCGTCTCCGTGATCACCTCGACGCCGGCCAAACTGGCCAGCCGCTTTCGGCAATGGTCAAAGCTTGCCCCGACCGGCGACCAGTGTGAGAGCCACGAGCTTGTTCGGGAGTGCGCGGCGTCCAAACAAAACGTCACGGTTGCGCGGTGGCAGTAGGGGATCACAGCGCTGAGCAGGTCCAGTTCGAGCTCGTTAAACTCGGCAAAGCCGTCCACCCACAGGGCTCCGATGCGACCGTCGAGCGGAGAGACAGTGCGCGACAGGTCGGCCGCGGCCTTCAACAAGGCATCGGCGTCCGGCAGGTCGTGGGATTTGAGCCAGTCCAGGTATTGCTCCAGCAGGATGGCAAGATCCAGCAGCTTGTAACCCAGGCCTTCCTGCGCTGGCAGTTCGGCCGCAGCCTGCCTCAGAGCCGCTGGGTTAAGGCCGGCGCGCTGCACTTCCCCCAGCACCTGGCTGAGCTGCTGTGCGAAACCAGTGAGCCGGGCGCTGGCACGAAAGAGATTCAGCTGGCAGCGTTCGGCAGCCAGCAACCCCCGCAGCACCATCAGCCGCCCTTCCTCCGTCAGAGTTTGCGGGCAGGTTTTGCCGGCACGACGAAACACCATCCGGGCTAGTGACTCAAACGAAACGATGCACAAGCGGGTGTAGCCGGCCAATGAGGGTGTTGCGAGGAGCTGCTGCTCGAGCTGATAGGTCCCCTGCTTGGGCGCGACCAATACCAGCGGCAATCCCTCAGGCGATGCGGATAACGCTTGCCGGGCTTCGCTCAGGCAGCGGAAAGTCTTGCCGCTTCCCGCGGCCCCCAACAACAACCGGACTTGCACGAACTATTCTGGGCTAAGACAAACCGGTGAGGAAAGAACTATCCGACTTCCACTTCGACCTTTTCGCCGGGCTTGGGCTCGATGACCTTTATCTTGGGATGACGCGCCTGGATTCGTTCGCGGAACCAATGCCGCGCCGCGGCGTCGCCGTGCCCCAGGAGAACGGCGCGCGGCTCAACCTGGCCGACGAAGTCCAGCAACTCCTCCCGGTTGGCGTGTGCCGTAAGGTCGAAGTCCTCGATATGGCAGCGCTTCGTGACTTCGCCCCCGCTCGGGCTAAAGAGAAAAGTTTCCCCCATTTTGCCAGCGCGCAGCCGACCGCCCGGTGTATCCGGATCGGTGTAGCCGACGAAGAAGATAGATTGGTGCTCGTCGCCAATCATCCGCAAGGCAAGGGTGTGAGCGGCGGTGTTCTCGCTCATCATGCCGGCCGTAATGACAAAGATCCGCCCCCCGGTGAGCCGCATCTTCTCGGCCTGGCCTTTTTCCAAAACGATCAAATTGAGCGCCTCGTGCAACTGGAGGTTTGGGTTCTGCCGATGCGTGCGATGGGATTCCAAATCGTAGATCTCGGTGAAGACTCGACCCAAGCCTCCGATGTATACAGGCTGTCGCCGGATCCGTCCCTGGCCCATGAGCAGAGCAAGCAACGCCAGGATTTCCTGGGTGCGGCCGAGAGCAAACGTGGGGATGAGCATGCAGCCCTGGCGCTCGAGCGCGCGCTCGATGGCCTGAGTCAGCCGTTCGATCTCGCCCTGGCGCGTGAAACCGGGCGGGAGCGAGCGATTGCCCCGAGTCGTCTCCATTAACAGCACATCGGCCTTGATGCCTTCGAAACGCGCCGCCTTCAAAATCGTTTGATCGTGAAAGCAAACATCGCCAGTGTAGAACAACGTCTCTTTTTGCCCGCGCACCATCAGGCCCGCCGAGCCAAGCGCGTGTCCGGCGTCGCAGAACTCCAGGGTTGGCGAGGGGAACCCGGCCCGGGTCTTGCGAAAAGCCGCCCAATCGACTTCCCGGTTATATTTGAAACCCTGAAAGCGCGGCTCGATGTCATCCACCTCGTCATGGGTAAACAGCGGGTATTCCTTGATGCCCAATTCGTCTCGCTGACGGGTCATGACATTCACGGAATTGTGGAGGACTCGTTCCACCAGGTAATAGCTCAACTCACTCATGAGCACGTGGGCATTGGGGAAGTAGCGCAAAGCTACCGGCAGTGACCCGACGTGGTCGTGGTGACAATGCGAAATGACGATCGCATCAAGCTCCTCCTTCTGGACCAGGTTAAAGAGCGGCAAGCTCGAGCTCCCTTCCCGTTTCGGATGGATGCCTGTGTCCAACAGGACCCGATGGCCCTCCAGTTCGACGAACCAGGCCGACGCTCCAATATCGGTGTCTGGATTCAAATTGGTGATTTTCATAATTCGATGGAACCGGGACGGCAAGCGCGCGAAAGAACCCGAGCTCCGCGTTGGCCAGTGACACCAATCGAGAGCTTACTTCTTTCCCGCGCTCTCCAACATCTTTTTCATCACACCCACCTTTAGCTCATCGGCGCTCTCGTACTGGGCAAACCCGCTCGGGGGCTCAAAAGAACCCGCGGCGGGGGGAGCGAACTTGATTTGCTTGAAGCGGACCAGGGAGGTGGTGTCCTTTTCCTGCGTCTCGATCTGAATCGGAAAGTCGTTCAAGTCCGTCGCGTCCCACGTGGTGGCTTCGACCGTCTGGCCCGTGGAGTCGGTCACCACGACTTTGTTTTTGACACACGGATGGCCATCAATCGTTTCTTTCCCCAGCGGCGTCCTGGACACCTGCGGGGCCTTGCCTGATCCCTCGGAGTCCGCTTTGGACGATGGCATGGTCAACAGCACCCGTTGATCGGGATAGATAACATACGCCAATCCTTTGTCGGGCCGAATAATGCTGACCACTTCAGCCATGCCAATCTGCTTAAGGGTGGCGGCCGTTCCGGAAGGCATGTCTTTGTTCCGGGTCTGCGTCAGGTCAATCTCGACGCGGATTTTCTTATCCAGCAGAGCAAAATCCATCGGCCAGAACGCGATTTCCTTTTTGGCATGGTCGGTGACTTGCATCTCACCCTTGGCGCTGAAGGCCGTGGTGCTGCCGAACAACCTCGTCAATGCCGAGCTAACGCCCGCCGGACCGGCCCCGCCGGGCATCTGCCCGTGCGCCGTCAGGCCGGCCAACCAAGCCGCGACCAGGCCGGGGATACATCTCCTCCGCAACGAAAGAATGTTCATAAATACAACACTCTCGAAACATAATCCCTCGACGCCGGATGGCCAGAGGATTTCCGGAATTTTGGTCCCAAATAAGGGCGAGCCCGGCCCGCCTCATGGGAATAGCGATGCTGACTCGGCCGACCACCGCAGTGATCTGAACGGCAACGTGGACACACAACCGGCTGAGGCTCCAGCTCGACACCGAGGCTTACGGCACGATTTTCAAGCGATAAAAGCGGCGGCTGGATTGGGTAAAGTCGCTGGTGAAGCTGAGCTCAGCGCCGGTGCCGGTTAAGGGA
>JANXQE010000828.1 GCA_025356925.1 Limisphaerales bacterium
TGATCGGCGCCCCGGTTGACCACGCTGCATTGGTGCGCAGATGGAAGGTATAGACCCGGCCATCGGGGCTTGTCTCCCACCGTTCCGCCAGGCCTGGCATCGGGCGGCCCGATTGGCCATCCAAACGGGCGAGCCCTTCGAAAAGCGCCTTGGCAATTCGCATATCGGGGACAGCAGTGACGATCGTCGGGTCGAGCGATTCCGGTTCGTTGCCATTGACAATGACCAGGTCGGCTCGAGGCTCAGGATGGCAGGCGGTGAGTGCGAGAGCCGCACAGGCGGCTAAAAGGCAGATCGCGAAGTGCCGAAGGTTTTGGAGCGCGCCAGTGCTGTGGCGCTTTTCGGAAGTCCGGGACCGAAAGCGGCGCAGAACCGCCGCGCTCCAAGACGCTCCGCGAGCAAGGGACGATGACACGAACGTCTGCCCTCCAATCAGCCCCAAAAAACGAAGCGCTCGCCACGCGCGGTGGAGAGCGCTCGTTCGAAAACTCATGGCGGCCTATTTTGGCGGGGCCGTGTTGGTGCCAGCGGTCGGGGCGTTGGTGGACTCGGCCGGAGGCAACCCGGGCAGATTATTGCTCGCGGCCAGCGGCGTCAGCGGCGTCAGCCCAGGCGCCGTGCCCTTGGCGGGAACGCCCGGCGGCATTCCAGCACCTGGAGCGGCCAGCGGTTGTTCGAGCTTCTGTTGGAAAACGCTGGTGGTCCGGCCATAGTGCCGAGTCTGCAAGATCGAAAGCAGCAGAGCCATCACGAAGAAAATCGTGGCCGCATATTTGGTGATTTTGGTCAGGACGTTGCCCGACCCGGCCCCGAACAACGCATCCGAGGCGGCTCCGCCAAAGGCCAGGCCGGCGCCCGATTCCTTTTTGGGAAGCTGAATCAACACCAGGAGCACCAGGACAACACAGTCCAGAACCATGAACACGGTCAACAAACCGATAATAAAACCCATAAATTATACTTTCAAATCGAGCTCTTAATAATATCCGAAAAGCTGCGAGCCTCCAGCGCAGCTCCGCCGACCAGCGCGCCATCCACGTCGAGTTGGCTCATCAGTTCACGCGCATTGGAAGGCTTGACGCTGCCACCATATTGGATCCGGACGCGGCGGGCAACTGTTTCGTCGAAGAGCTTGGCAATTTGCCGGCGAATGAAGGCGTGGGTTTCCTGGGCCTGGGCGGTGGTGGCCGTTTTCCCGGTGCCGATGGCCCAAACCGGTTCGTACGCGACAATCGTTTCCGCCATCTGATCTTTGCTCAAGCCCGCCAGGCTGCCGCTGACCTGGGTTGCCAGGACCTTTTCGGTTTGGCCGCCTTCGCGTTCCGTCAGGGTTTCACCGACGCAGACGATCGGCTTGAGCGAGGCAGCGTGGACCGCTGCGGCTTTCTTGGCGATCAGGGCGTCGGATTCCTTCTGGTACTGGCGGCGCTCGGAGTGGCCGAGAATGACATAGCGCACCGAGAATTCTTTGAGCATAACCGAGGCGATCTCGCCGGTAAACGCGCCAACATTATGCTCGCTCATATTCTGGGTGCCCAGGCGGAGATTGGAGTCCAGAACGGCTCTCGACACATCCGCCAGCGCCGTGTAGGGCGGGCACACCACGATGTCCACTTCCTTGACGTTCGCGAGCTCAATCTTCAGTCCGCGGACGAGGTCCAGCGCCTCGGCCACGGTTTTGTTCATCTTCCAATTTCCGGCGATAATTAATTTGCGGTCCTTGTTCATAGCTATTAGGGATTCACTTCTCGCTTAAAGCGGCAACGCCCGGCAGAACCCGGCCTTCGAGAAACTCGAGGCTGGCGCCGCCCCCCGTGCTCATAAAGCTGACTTGATCACCGAGCTTGGCCTTGTTGAGAGCTTTGACGCTGTCACCGCCGCCAATGATGCTCTTGGCGCCGTGGCTTTGCGTCACTTCGGCTACCGCGCGGGCTACCGCGTTGGTTCCTTCGGCAAACCGTTTGTCCTCGAACAAACCCATGGGTCCGTTCCAGATGATGGTCTTGGCCTTGGCGATTTCTTCCGCGTAAGCCTTGACGGTCTGCGGGCCAATATCGAGGCCAGCCGCGTCATCCGGGCAATTCAGATCGGCGCTCGTGCGGACTTGCTGCCACTCGATGATCGCTTTGCCCTTTTTGTCCAACTTGTCGGTCTTGACCGGCACGGCGACCACATCGTCAACCGGGAGGAGAAACTTCACACCGCGTTGTTTGGCCTTGGCCAGCGCGGCTTTGGCGACGTCCGTTTTATCAGGTTCGACCAGTGATTTGCCCGTCGTATGCCCCTGGGCAAGCCGAAACGTGTAGGCCATTGCTCCGCCAATTAAGATGGCGTCGGCCTTCTCCAGCAAGCGATCGATCACTTGAATTTTGTCCGAAACCTTTGCGCCACCGAGAATCACCACAAACGGACGCGCCGGATTTTCCAGTTCGTCGCCCAGGAACTTCAGCTCGCGCTCCATCAACAATCCGGCGGCGCACTGGCCGCCCCGGCGCGCCACGACCCGGGCGACGCCTTCAGTCGAGGCGTGAGCGCGATGGGCCGCTCCGAAAGCGTCATTCACATAGACATCGGCGACCTTGGCGAGCTTCTCGGCAAACGCAGGATCGTTCGCTTCCTCTTCGTTGTAGTAGCGAACATTCTCCAGCAGCAGCACGTCGCCCGGCTTCATGATCTCCACCGTCTTTTCCACCTTGTCCCCGATACAATCGTCGGCGAATGCCACCGGGCGGCCGAGCAAGTCAGCCAACCGCGCGGCGACTGGGCGGAGTGACATCGAAGGCTCGCGTTTGCCTTTGGGTCGCCCTAAGTGCGCGGCCAGAATCAACTTGCCCCCCTGCTGCATGAGCAGTTTGAGGGTGGGCAATGTCTCCACAATGCGAGTGGCATCGGTGATCACCATCTGGCCGTCTTTTTCTTCCAGCGGCACATTATAATCGACACGCAGGAACACGCGTCGGCCCTGCACGTTCAAATCTTTTACTGTCAGTTTAGCCATAAAATCAGGTCTCCTGAATTAGGGGGCCAGAGAATAACCCAGCGGCAAAACGAGTCAAGGTGGTTCGATAAAGTTGGACAGCTCAACCGGTCTTGGCAGACTGCGCGCTCAGGAAAATGCCCAGTGATTTGGTAAAACTACAGCGCTCTCCGCGGGACGTTGCCCGCTGGCAGCAGGCGCAGCAGCACGTGGTGGCCGAACGCCATGGTCAGGCGCTGGCGAGTTACGGCGACCTGGTAAAAAGATTCCCCGGCGTGGGGCAGTTGTGGTTTGAACTGGGCCTGGCCGCTACCGGTGAATTGGAATTTAATCTGGCGTTGGACGCCTTTTCCCGCGCCGAGGGATTGGCCTCGAATGATTCCTCGTTCCAGGTCCTGCTCGGCCAGCAATTCCATCGGCTCCGGCGATTGGACCGCGCGCGCGCCTGTTTTGAGCGGGCCGTGCAAGCGGACCCGGCGTCGGTTCACGCCCGGCTGAGCCTGGCAGCCTGGTATGAACGAGAGCGGCGTTTGGCCGAGGCGTCGGGGTCAGTGGAGGCGTGCCTGGCGCAGCACCCAAAAAATCTCCAGGCACTCTGTGTCAAAGCGCTGTTGCTCCACCGCACCCAGCGAAACACCGAGGCCGAGACGCTGCTGCGCGACCTGATTCAGCGCGACCCGCCGGCTCCCGACGTCAAAATCTCGAGCCGTCACTGGCTCGGCGTGGTTTTGGACCAACTCGGCCAGTACCCCGAGGCGTTGCACTGGCTTCAGGAATCCAAAAGCCTGCTCCGCCAGACCGCCAATGTCGCGAAGATGGAGCAGGACTATGACCAGGCCGATCGCCGGCGCCGCGAACTATTGGCTGCCCTGACGCCGGAGAGGTTGCGAAACTGGCGGACTGATTCGTCGGCGCCTGGCCTTCCGAATCCGCTCGTGCTCCTGGGGGGACATCCCCGAAGCGGCACGACCTTGCTGGAGCAGATCCTGGGCGCGCATCCCGCGATCAGAGCCTTTGATGAATCGGAGGCTTTTGTGCAGGAAGTCTGGCAGCGATTAGCTCCCATGCGCGGAGCGCGACCACTGACCCTCGCCGAACTGGATGTCCTCGAAACCGCCCAACGCAGCCGCCTGCGGGAGCGATACCTCAAGAGCCTCCGGCGCGAGGTCGAGGGAGACTTGACCGGTCGCCTGCTTCTGGATAAGAACCCGTCCCCGACGGCCGCGCTCCCTCTCTGGTTGCGGGTCTTCCCCGAGCTAAAGGTCATCATCGCTTTGCGCGATCCGCGCGACGTGGTGATCAGTTGCTTCTTCCAGAACCTGATGCTCACCCCTACGAATGCGAATTTCCTGACTCTCGAACGAACCATCAAGCACTACGCCGATCTCATGGATGTCTGGCTGCGTGTGCGCGAGTTGGGCGGCTTTGAGTGGATCGAATCACGCTACGAAGATCTGGTAAAGGATACTGAAGCTGAAGGGCGGCGGGTGACCGAGTTTTGCGGCTTGCCCTGGGATATTGCCCAGGCGAGCCACCGCGAAGCCGCTCGCCACAAGGTCCTGTTCGCCCCGACTTTCAGTGACGTGGCCCAGCCCGTGCATCAGCGGGCCGTTGGCCGCTGGCAGCATTACGCCGAGGCTCTGGCGCCCCTCCAGGAAAGGTTGGCGGGGTACTGCAAAAAGTTTGGGTACCAGCTAGCGTAAAGTTTGCCAGACCGCTCCGCGATAAGAACCGGATCCGTGTTGATCTGTGTTAATTCGTGCAATCCGTGAAATTCGTGTCTTCTCACCCGCCCGCCATCGCGCCGATGACCAGAAATGGCTCAACCCCCGTTACAACCGGGTCGGGCAATACCGCCTCGGGCGGCTCATGCGACCAATCCTGTTCGCAGGCAAAAAATCGCACGAAAGGCCGCCGACGCAGCGTGGCGTGGTGACGGATTGATCCGCGCAGCACGGGATAACACGATTCGAGCGCGTCGAGAACCGAGCCGAGCGTCACCGGTGCGGCCACCTCGATCTGCACCTCGCCGGTAACCCGTGCCAGCGTCCGCAGGTGAGCCGGAAGCAGCACGCGGATCATGTCAGCGTCTGGACCTCGACCGACAGCACCGGTGGCAGATCTCGGGCGACGGGCTCCCAGCTATCGCCGGAGTTTGCCGAAGCGTAGACCTGCCCGCCCGTGGTGCCGAAATAGATCCCGCACGGCTCGAGCGAATCCACCGCCATCGCGTCGCGCAGCACGTTCACGTAACAATCGCGCTGCGGCAGTCCTTTCGTGAGCGGCTCCCACTCCTGGCCTCCGGTCCGGCTGCGATACACCCGCAGCTTTGCGTCCGGCGGAAAATGTTCGGAGTCGCTCTTAATCGGAACGACGTAAATGGTTTCCGGTTCGTGCGCGTGGACATCGATCGGGAAGCCGAAATCGGACGGCAAATTACCGCTGACCTCGCTCCAGGACTCGCCGGCGTTATCGCTGCGCATAACATCCCAGTGTTTCTGCATGAATAAAACGCCCGGGCGCGATCGATGCATCGCAATCCGGTGCACGCAATGCCCCACCTCCGCGTCCGGGTCCGGCAACTGAAAGGGGGACTTCAGTCCGTTGTTGGCCGGGCGCCAGGTCTGGCCGGCGTCGTCGGTTCGAAACACGCCGGCCGCGGAGATGGCGATAAAAATGCGTTTGGGATTGGTGGGGTCCAGGAGGATGGTATGCAGGCCCATGCCGCCCGCGCCCGGTTGCCACAAGTGGCCCTTGGCGCTGCGCAGCCCGGGCAGTTCCTGCCAGGTGTTCCCGCCGTCCGTCGTGCGAAACAGGGCCGCGTCTTCCGCTCCCGCATAGACCGTGTTGGGATCGCTCAGCGAAGGTTCGAGGTGCCAGATGCGCTTGAATTCCCACGGATGTTGCGTGCCATCGTACCACTGGTGCGTTGTCGTCGGTCCGTCATAAACGAATTTATCCCCGACCAACTCCCAGGTTTTGCCACCGTCATTCGAGCGTTGGATCTTCTGGCCGAACCAACCGCTGGACTGCGACGCGTACAATCGGTCCGGATCCACCGGCGAGCCCTTGAGATGGTAGATCTCCCAACCCGCGAAATGCGGGCCGCTGATCGCCCACTTCTTGCGCTTGCCCTCCGCGGACAAGATGAACGCGCCCTTCCGGGTGCCGACCAACAATCGCACTCCGCTGCCGGGAGTCTTGGTTTTCCGTTTAAGCTGAATTTTGGGTTTGGTTGCCATAACGCCGGTGGTTGGTTTTTCTATACAATTTTTCCATTATCGCGCAAGTTGGGAATGCTGCCTTTAGCGCATTAATTTTTCCTCCGAGGCCCGAACACGAATTCCATAGATTAGAACGAATTGTAACCACGGTTGGGCACAGATAAATACGGATAAACGGTCGATTCGACCAATGTCCCGCAGTGGTTTAAATGCAGTTTCACGTCGTTAAGACGAACGAACCAGCCCGTCGAGGACACCGATTTTTCTTGGAACGTCGCGTTTCCGCCGAACGCCAGACTCCTGACCTCCATAGGTCTCCCCGCTTTCTCGTCCCCTCAGCGTTCATTAGCCACAATTAGCGGTTCAACCCCCCGGCCGAGTCCCTAATTAAAAACTAAAAATTTCCCCGGTTTGCCCACATTTAGCTCACCCTGCCCCAAAACTGGACACCCTCGCGCCGGTCGCAAGGGCAAATAGTGTCAACATTCTTGGCATCATCCAAGCTGTTGTCTGTTTAACGGGCAGGGTTCTTCCAGCGGGCGACGCCGAGCGTCACCGGCACAGCGCCTCGGGAAACTCTGACCCCTTAGAGAAATGCAAGCCCAAGGATAACCTTCATGTTTCACTCACCACCACAGGACGGCCCAAGCTGCGACTCGGCCGGCGCCAAACTCAACGTCACCCTTATCCCGCTCCTGTCCAAAGGCCAGGCTGCCCTGGCCCCGGACGCCACCATGGGCATTCTAACCATTGTCCTGCGCCAGGTCGTCTTGCTTTGGCACAACGCCTTCAATGAGATCACGATCCGCAAGGCCGACGACCTATTCGCCTGCGCCGCCAGCAATGGCAAGTATTACGATCCGATTCCCAAAGGCGCTGAGCTAATCCAGGCCACCCTCGATGTCCAGTTCGCCGACGCCGCCGAACCTCACGCCGTTGACATCGCCCCGCCGCACACCCTGACCCTGCAGCATCCCCAGGACGCCCCGCGCATCCTGCTGCTCCTGGCCCGCCGCGGATTCCGCACCGCCCAAAAACTCGCGCTCGCCCTTCTGCTGGCCGCCGCCTGCGCCCCCGGCGCCTCGTTCGCCGACCCGCTCGACGACGATGACGACGACGATCGCGCCGATTGCCAGATTCATGAAGTGGCAGGTTGCAGGTTCCAAATTGGAGGTTGAAAGCCGCAGCCGGAAGTCAGAAGGGTGAAAGCCGAAAGCGAAATACTGAACCCCGAGCGCTATCGACCTTCACTTCCGGGGTCTCCAATTAAAAATTAAGAATTCAAAATTTAAAATTCCCCCCCAACTAAAAACTAAAGACTAAAAACTAAAGACTTAAAACCTGCCCCGTGAAAAAGATCTGGCTCTCTCTCGAATCCATCCCCGGCCTGGTCGCCCTCGAATCGGACTGGCGCCGAATGATTGGTGAACAATTCCCTGCCTTCAGATCGCTCTGCCTGGAGCCGGCTTCCTGGCCGGTTCAACGGATACCCTGCCCGCGGGGCTGTGGGTGCAACCACGTGGTCCTAGTGCGCCATGATGGCACGGGCGCCGTGGCCGCCTGTCGCTGCGCTTCAGCCGGGTGTCCGGATATCGCGCTGACCCGCGAGGAGATTATTCCGTTGCAAGTCAGCCGGCCCAGGCTTGGCCACGCCCTGTGCCAGGCGTTCGGATTGGCCAGCCGCCTCGCGGATCTTCCGATCCCGAATACCTTCCAGTTCGGGTCCTGGTCCACCGACGCCGTGCCGGTCCTCCTCACGATCCAGGTTCAGAATTCCGTCTTCCGCCGCGTCGTCGCGGAACTCG
>JANXQE010000020.1 GCA_025356925.1 Limisphaerales bacterium
CCTGAGCCCGCCCGCGCCGCCCTCCGGCGCGCTTGCCCTGGCTCTGGGTGGCTACAAAATTGGCCTTTCGTGGAACGAACCGGCGGACGGACGATGCCGGCGTTACCCGCTATGAAGTATTTCGCGACGGTGTCTTGTTACGAAAGACTCCCGTAAACTACCTCATCGACACCCAACTTTCGCCCAACACGCGTTACAGCTACCTGATCAAGGCGTATGATGGATCGGACAATGCCTCCGCCGGCGCAGAGGTTACAGCCGCCACGTTGGGATCGGACCCATCGGACGCGATCCTGAACGGCAGTTTTGAATTTTCACCCCAAATTTCTGGATGGACGACGGATGCCTTCTCAGTCAGCGCGGCGGAGTTCACGTGGGAACCGCTCGGCAGCGGGCGCGATGGCAGTCGATGTGTCAGCATCGAAGCTTCCAGTTTAAATGACGCTGCCTGGATGCAAACGGTCAATGGCCTGCACCCGGGCGAGACCTACTGGTTGACTGGCTGGATTCGAGGCCAGGACGTGGTGCGCGAGCCCGGCCGTAACACCGGCGCAAACATTTGCCTGGAGGGAACCTGGTCCCACGCGCCGGACTACCTGGACGGCACGTTTGATTGGCGCCAAGCCAGTTTTTCATTTGTCGCTCCGCCTTCGGGCACTGTGACAATCGGCTGCCGTCTCGGGTACTGGAGCAACACCACCCGCGGAAAAGTCTGGTTCGACGACCTGGCGATCCTTCAGCCTTCGGAATTGCGATTTGACCGGGCTCGCATGGCGGGCAATACCTGGCTTCGCCTGGTGCTTTTCACCCCACCGGGGCATCGGTACCGGATCGAAAAATCTGCCGATCTTGTTGCCTGGACTGAGGTCCAGACCCTCAATCCAGTCCACCCGATCAGCGAAATCCAAGATGCGACCATCCCGGCATCGAGGTGCTTTTATCGCGCGGTGCAAATCGACGGTCTGTGATCATCGCCGGTTTTCGTTTGACCCGCTGCGGACCCGGGCATAGAAAAGCCAGCACGCACTAACCCCAGCAAGATTTAGCGCCAGGGGCTCTCATCCATTTGCAAGGGCCGTTCCGGGCTCTGGTTCGGAGCCCGGAACGACTGATCTCCGGCCAAGTACCGACAGATGCAAACAAGCAGATTGTGGTGGAACCAGACTTCGGATGGAGATCCGGAAATACAAGGGGCGTGGGGTTACTTTCTGGCGATTGGAGCAACTGGTTTGGCTTTGGTTTGCCGCATGGCGGTGGACGGCCAGTGGGGAGATAGCATGCCATACACGACCTCTTTTCTGGCGGCAGCCGTGTGCATCGGGAGGACGGGACCCAGACCGGCGCTGTTGTCGATTGCGGCCGGGTTGCTTCTCGCGAACTGGCTTTTTGTTCCGTCGCGGCGTTCGCTAAACTTTCTGGAATCCCCTCGCGTGATGATGGGGGGAGCGTACCTTGTGACTCTCGGGATTGTGCTTGGATTTGCGACTTGGGCGAAGCGTGCCTTGAGGAGGGAGCGAGTTCATTCGGGAGCGCTGCGGCAGAGGTCGGTGGCTCTGGAAGGAAGCGAGAAGCGGTTTCAGGCGCTGGCGCAAGCGGCCTTCGAAGGAGTCCTCCTTAGCCAAAACGGGAGGATCCTCGACTGCAACGAGCAAGTTGGCGCATTAGTTGGTTATAAGCGGGAAGAACTGCTAGGCAAGCAGGCCACGGATGTTATCGCGCCGGAGCAGAGAGCCGGCGTTCTGAGGAACGTTCAGGAAGAGCAGCCCGCAACTTACGAACTGGACTTAATTTGCCGGGATGGCACCAGACGCACGGTGGAAGCCCACGGCCGGCCAATGCGAAATTCGGACAGTGAAAGCCTGAGGGTGTCAGTGATCCGGGATGTCACTGAGCGCAAATCGGCTGAGGAGGACTTAAGAACGGCGCGGGATGAGCTGGCTCTCGTCAACGAGGAACTGGAACGGCGGGGGGTGGAGCGAACCCGCTCCTTAGAAGAGAAAACGGCCAAGCTGAATGCGTTTTGCTACACGCTGGCCCACGACTTTCGAGCACCGCTCCGGACCCAAGAAGGGTTCGCGCAAATTCTGGTTGAAGACTACGTTGAAAAATTGGGCGACGCAGGGACGAGCCTCGCCAGGCGGGTGCTGCGGGCGGCGCAACGTCAAAGCGATATCATTCAGGATTTGCTGGCGCACATCAGCGTAACCCGGTCGGAGTTGCCATTATAGCCAGTGGGGCTGAGGGAGGCAGTCGAAAAAGCGCGGGCGGATCTGGCGCTGGAGTTGCAGGACACAAAGGCGGAGATTCACGATGAAGGCCTGGCGGAGGCTAAAGTGATCGCCAACGCGTCTTCGTTGCGCCTGATCTTGCTGAACTTGCTGACGAATGCGTTCAAATTTGTTCCGCCCGACAATTTGCCTGCTGTGCGTCTGCGAACGAAACAACGAGGAGGATCCGTGCGATTCTGGGTCGAGGGCAACGGCATCGGGATATCTCCCGAGGAAATAGGCCATTTGTTCAGCATGTTCAAGCGTCTTAATGGCAACGCCTATCCGGGCACGGGGATGGGGCTGGCGATCGTCAAGCGAGGGGCGGAGCGAATGGAGGGGCATGTGGGGGTCGAGTCGGAATTTGGCAAAGGCAGCCGGTTTTGGGTCGAGGTCAAAAGTGCCTGAAGCCCGGACTCAGTCCGTCCAATAGAAGCTGAGAATCTGAACATCGCGCGGGCTGTTGCGGCCGATGACTCCGACAAAGTGTCTATGATAGCCGCCAACCTGAGCGTCGACGCGGACCTCGAAGGTGCTGCTGCGCACGTTAGCAAACTGCTGTAAGGCACCCAGCATCGGAAGGCTCACCTGCGGCACACGCCGCACTTCGCCCACGTTGCGGTAGGGCCCGAAGAGCCCGCTGCCGTCGTCTTCCCCTTCACGCGCTGAAACAATGCCCTGCGCGGCTTCAGGCGTAATGGTGGGGATGATCTGAAGCACCTCAGCCGAAGCGGTGTTGATATTTATTTTGCCGTTGGACAGCGGAGTAAACAAATTCGTGAGGCCGACCGGCGCAGTCGGCATGATGTTGGCGGTGGTGTGGAACCGGCTGGTCAGGGGATTGTAAACGCCCTGCTGCGGCGACGCAGTATCACCGGCGGCATAGAAATCGGCTGCGCCCTTGATCATCAGCAACTCGGAAATATCGTCGATCGGTCCGTTCTTGGCAAAATAAGGAGGATTAAGTCCCTGATAAAAATCGCTTTCCGCGCCCTGAATTCGGGGATTCTCGTCCTTGTCGATCCAATCGAGAATTGAATTGATCACCGGAGTCATCTGGCCGGCGTCGACGCCCATGACCATCAGCGCCTGCTGCAGGATAGCCTCGCTGGCGATGTTGATGTTGGCCTTGCGTTCCAAATCGAGGATGGTCCACGTCGCGCTCCCATTTTGGATCTGGATCTCGTTTTTAAAATCGGCCAGGGGGCTGTTGGAAGTGCCGGCGCCGCCTATGCCACCGGCCCAGACCTGGTTCAGCGCATCATAAGGCTCCTGAGCAATTGATAATTGCTGAGCCAATTCCCAGCGCGCGCACTCGATGGCCGAACGGCCCAGCCATTCCAGCTCGCTTTCGCTGTTGGCGTTGCGAGAGAGCTTCGTTTCGACCTTCATGGAGTAGGCAAAGCCGCCGGCCAGGATGGTGAGCACGAAAATCGAGATCATGACGATGATTAGGGCGATGCCGGCCTGCACCGATGCGGCATGGTGCGTGGGACGCGGGACGTTCGTGGCCGCGAGGGGGCGGCCGGGCGCAGGGGTACCAGAAATGCCGGCGGAGGAGCGGAGACGCGGTTTCATCGCGGGAAGCCAGGGTTGCCCGGATTGCCGGGAATAACGGGGCTGGGCAGGACGCCCGGGCTTCCAGGGAGACCTGGGTTTCCTGGCGCACCAGGGTTGCCCACGCCTCCCGGGCCGGGTTGCTGTCTGGGCGCTTGCCAGACCGCTTGGACAGTGACCGAGGGCAAGCTCACGATGCGGGTAACTTGCTGGCGTACTTGTGTCGAATAAGCATTATCGGCCAGCTTAAGGGTCACTCTCACGAGGACGGGGATTTGGTTGGTTTGCTTCCATTCATCCATCCAATCCTGCAGGCGCATGTCCCAAAACTCGGTCTTAAATTCCTTAACGTTCTTGGCCAGAACGAGTGGATAGTTCTTTTCATCTTTGTCCATTTCCATGAGCAAGGGCGTCTGCCGCAGGACTAATTGGCGGCCACCATCGTGGTTTTGTTCGAGCGAAAACGTGACGCGGCGCACATCCAGGCCGGCGAATTTGCCGCTCCGCGGAAAAGAAGGAGACAATCGGCTGACAAAACTGAGGGTAGCCTCGCTCCCATTCTCGGAAACGAACGCATAGTAAGCCTGGTTCAGCGCAAAGGATTGCACCGACCCCAGAGTCTCCTCGATGGTGCGTCCGGCGATGCGAGCGCGTTGGACGGCCGCGGCAGCCTCGAGTCCGACCTTGGAGGCCCTCAGGATCGCCGTCCAGGTGGAATAGATCGCGGCCAGGACCATGGAAAAGATGCCGATGGCAATCAGAATCTCGACGAGAGTGAAAGCGCGGGTGGCAGAACGCTGAAGTCCGAAACCCGAAATCCGAAAGAAGGCCGAAGTCCGAAACCCGAAAAAGCCGGACGCGTGGCAACGCGCAAAGTGGGGGACAGCGGAGCCGCCGAAGAGTTTGCACCTGGTTTTCATCAACGGAAGGTAGGTTGGCCCAGACCGGATTTGGCGTCGGGGTTGTAAACCCAAATCGTGAGGGTATCGACCGGTGTGCGCAGACCGCGACGGTTCACGATGATGTCCACTTGCAGCAAGCCATTGCTCTGATACTGCTGGCTGGCGAACTCGTAGCCATAGTCGGGATATGTTTCGCCGAAATTACCCGAGCCGGAAAACTCGGCCAGCCGATTGGTCTTGAGGGTTTGATAGATCTGTGCGGCGGCCATCCCGGCATCGACGTCCCCGCGCTGCAGCGCGCGCGCGTTACGCAACGTGGTTGAAACCAGTGCCAGGATGCCAAACGTAGCCATGAAAAAAATGCCGCACGCGATCATGACCTCGATGAGACTGAAGGCGCGCGGCGGGAAAAACCCGAAGCCCGAAGGCCGAAAGCCAAAACCCGAAGGCCTCGATGACTGACACGTGGCGAATCTCATTTGAAGTGCCTCGGGTCCGACTCGACACTGGCCAGGCCGGTGGTTATCTCCAGGGTGATTTCCCGGCGTTCATTTTGGTCGGAAACCAGGATCAGTGTTAACTCGTCGCAAGTTCCGTTGGGGAAGAATCGGACCCGCGCCACCTCGTCATCCCGGAATTCATGGGGAAGCTTGTTAATATCCATCATCTCGATCAGGATTTTTTCGGAAAGGCGCGCGGAGAGGCCGAAGCCGGAAACCGGAGCGGCACCCGCTGCAGCAGGGAAAGGCGCAGCGGGTTGAGGTGACGCGGGAGCGCCGGTAGCAGCAACTTCGAACCGGCCCTCGCGGGGATGAAACATCACGTCCACCTCCTTGCCTTGCAAAATCGCGAGCGCGCGGGCATGGCTGCAGACCCTGACGAGATCGGCGATCGCCTCGCTCATGGGAGGTTTATGCCAGGTCTTGTAAACGATCGGGACGCCCATCGTCAGAACCACACCCATGATAGCAACCACGATCATGATCTCGATGAGCGTGAAGGCGGTGCAAGGAAGGCGTGGTGCGTGGTGCCGGGCTCCTCGGCAGGCAAGTTGTCGAGTGTAAGCCAACGAGGACAGCCTGCTGCCGTCGCGCGTCGCGCACCACGGAACACGCGCCAGATTGACTCGATCCTCTGCACTCATTGCGGCGCTCAGCGTGCAATATTCGACGTAATCGCGAACATGGCGGAAAGGACGCTCAGCAGAAGGAAGCCGACGCCTATGGCCATGACGATGATCATCACAGGTTCGATCATGTTGGTCATGACACGCAGCGCGATGCTGAGCTCGTTTTCATAGGTATCCGCGACGTTCTTCAGCGCCCCGGGCACGTCGCCGGTATCTTCGCCAATTTTCACGAGGTCGACCATCAGTTGAGGAAAGACTTTGCTGCGTGCCAAGGGCTGGGCGATGGTCTTGCCGTCGGTAACTTCCTCGCGGGTCTTGGCGATGGCCTCCTTAAGGATGATATTCGGCAGGATCTGTTCGGTGATCTTCAGAGCGGTGAGAACCGGAACGCCGTTTTCGAGCAAGGTCGAAAGCGTGCGCGCGAATTGGCCGAAAAGGTTGAGCTTGATCACCTTGCCAAAAACCGGCGCACTCATTTTCCACTGATCCAGTTTGCGCCGGCCATCGGGGCTGGCCTGGAATCGTTTGAAGAGAATGGCACCGACCGCGATGAATGCGAGCATGAGCCACCAGTAGCTGGAAAAGATATGGCTGATGCCGATGAGCATTTGGGTCATGATCGGCAGTTCCACGTTCAGGCCCTGGAACATGGTCATGAATGTCGGGAGCATATAAGTCATGAAAAAAAACATGATCCCGATGCCGACGACGGAGACGAAAGCCGGGTAAACGAGGGCGGACGTAAACTTGGATTGGACCTGGGCAAAGCGTTCGAAATGGTCCGCCATGCGGCGGAGCACTTCGACCAGGGCGCCGCTAGACTCGCCGGCGCGAACCATGTTGATGTAGAGATCTGAAAAGATGTGGGGCTGTTTGGCCATCGAATCGGACAGACTTCGCCCCTCCATGACATCTTGTTTAAGTTCTTTGCTGACCTCGGACGGAATGCCCTTGGTCTCGAGGTGAGTCATGCTATTTAGGGCGACCGTCAGAGGCATGCCCGAGTTGAGGAGGTTGGCCAGTTGTTGAGTGAACGTGGCTAATTCCTGCAGCTTCGGTTTTCGTTTCTTGGACAGGACAGTACGGAGAGCCGGGGGAAGGATTGCGCGCCAATCGGTCTTTTGGCTGGCGGGACGGTCCGCAGCGATCCCCGCGCCACCTTTGGCGGCATCAACGGCGACCGGGAAAAGCCCGAGCCGCTCGATTTGAATCAAGGCAGCAGAACGGTCCGCACCCTCAAGGACTCCCTCAACAACCTCGCCCGTACGGCGCCGCGCTTTGTACGAAAACTGTGGCATAGCCAACTAGGTTCAAACACGGAATTTAGCGAAAAGTTGCGGTATTCCAAGCCACAATTTCCCTCGGAGGAGAATGAAGGAGCCCTGTTGCCCCAAAACCCGTCTCAAAAAAGGACGAAACGCTCGGACCGGTCGAACGGTCTCAGCCGATGCAGGACTATTTCACTGAGAATTGTTCCGTAGGGGATTTGATGACCTCATTGACGCTCCCGCGGCGGTAGCCTTGCAGGTCCAACGTCACATGAGCGTAGCCAATTCGCTTCAAAACCTCGGCCACTTTGAGCGAGGTTCCGTTTTCAAGGAATTTGGGCAATTCGGCGGCGCCGACCTCAATGCGAGCAAGGTGGATGGAGTGAGGTCCTTGCGGGCTCGGCGTCGAGCCAGGAATCGACGGTCGGGAGGGCGCAACTAATTCGTGGTGGCGGACACGCACGTCGTAAAAGCGCAGATCGCGCAGAAGATTCTCCGCCTGTTCGATCATTTGGAGCTTTTCCGGCGTGACGGCTTCGCCATAGGGAATACGCGAGCTGAGGCAAGCCATTTGGGGCTTGTCCGCGGTGGGGAGGCCCAGTTGAGCGGAAAGCTCGCGGATCTCGGGTTTGGTCAGGCCCGCTTCCTTGAGCGGCGCGCGAACCTGGAACTCCGCGGCAGCTTTCGATCCGGGGCGAAAATCGCCGACGTCGCTGCCATTTTCACCGTAGGCCAGCACGGCGAAGCTCCCGGTTGTGGCTAAAGGCGCCAGCTCTGTAAAGAGCTCATGTTTGCAGAAGTAACAACGATTGTTGGGATTGGCGAGATAACTCGGGTTCTCGAATTCGCGCGTGTGGACAACACGGACTGGAAATTGAAACTGGTCTGCCAGTGCGAGCGCCTCGTCGAGCTCTCGGCGGGGCAGGCTCGGTGAATCCGCGATCGCGGCCAAGGACCTGTCGCCCAGCACGTCGTGGGCGACGTAGGCCAGGAATACGGAATCCACCCCGCCGGAATAAGCCACCAGGCATGAGCCGTAGGAGCGAAGCAGCGCTCGTAGTTTCTCGTATTTTTCCGATGTCACACATTAACGATGGCATGCATCCAGTCTGTTGTCGAGGTTCGCGGCAGAATTGCGAATGTCGCCCCGGTCGCCCAATCAAGGCTTGACGGTGGGGGGGATTGTGGTTGCATAAGGTCGATGAAGACGACCATTTTTGCGATTTTACTCGGGGCAGTGCTGACTGGAGCGGGCTGCGTCAGCACGGTGGATGAACACAAGACTGCGGGCGTGCCCTTTGTTCGGGACCGGGTGGGCGGCCAGTACGAACGCACGGTTGACCAGGTTGCCCAGGCCGCCAAACAAGTGATAACCAGCAACGGTGTGCTGGTGAACGAGAGCACACTCTACAACCGGACTAATGCGGTCAAGACGGTCGAAGGCAAGGTTAACCAAAGATCCGTTTGGGTGCGGATCGAGGGAGTGGATCCCAAGGTGACGGCCGTAACGGTCCAGACGCGCACGTCCGGCGGCGGGACGGATATCGATTTGGCGCACGAGATCGAAAAGCAGATCGCCCTCAAATTGGTGCAGTGACAGGTCCAGGGCCGCTTTGATCTTCGGCAAGGCCGAAACCCGAAGGCCGAAAGGAGCGGGGTTATTGGTTACTCCGGCGGAGGGGAATGACCTCGGGCACTTTTCAAGCCGATATTCTGCTCGTAAGTCCCCAGCTTGACGGCTTGGTTTTGCTGTTTTGCTTTAAGCTCTAACTTGAGCAGGCCGATGCGTTTGCGTGCCGTTTCAGCAGCGGCCAGATTGGGGTCAAGCTCGATAATCCTTTGCAGCGTTTGCTTGACCGTCTGGTAATCCACTCCGCTCTTAACCTGCAAATCCGTGAGCAAATTCAACCAACGAACCACGTGTTTAGCCGGCTGGTTAGCGAGGGTGATCATTTGTTCCAACTGGTCAGCCGCCAAATCGAGCCGTTGGTAATGCTCCGCATAAAGCACCGCCAATTGCTCGCGCACCTCAGTATCGAGCGGGTGTTGCTCCAAATGCCTGACGTACTCCACGGCGAGTTTTCCAGGCTCCTTTTCCATCGGCGCGAACGGCTTCGGATTCCTGGCAAGCCCGAGGTTTCGAATCCCCTCAGTCACCACGAACTTCCTGACCTCAGTCTGCGCGAGCGGCATGTCCGGGTTGGCCAAGTGACCGATTCTCTGAGCCGCGGCGAGGGCGAATTCCGTATCCGGAAGCAACGCGATGACCTGTTCGAAAGCGCGGCGAGCGGCATTGCGGTCTTGCGCGTATTTGAGATGCCAGTCGGCCAATGAGTAAAAGGCGAAGGCAATATTCGCGGGAGCGTGGCCCGGTTGGGCGCAAAACTGTTGGATAGTCGATTCGGCCGCGGCCAGATCCTTCAGGTCTTGGGCTTGGATCTCGGCCAGGAGCATCTGGCCTTCAACATCAGTGGGAAAACGATCGAGCTGTTTTTGGATTTCCGCAATGGCTTCGGCGTGCTTGCCTTGCTTTTGACGCGCGCGCGCGATGGAATAAAAAGGGTGCGGTTCAATCTGGACATCACCACCGTCATAGAGCGAGGCAAACGGCTTGGCAACCAACGCACCAATATCCTGGCGCCAGGTGACGAACAACGCCAACCCCGCCACCATGCAGATGGCAATCGCCAGGAAGGCGCCCATCCCCCCCTGGTCGGCCATCGGGAACGCTTTGAGGCGAATAAACACCATAACACCAACCGTGAAGACCCATTTAAATGCCGTACGGGCGGGGTCCTCGGCTCGCGTAATGGAGCGAAACGCGATGTAGCCAAAACCCCCGGCCACCATAACGTAAGTAAGTATCTCGTTGGCTCTTTCGCTCATGGGATCGCTGGCATCAATGATTGGACAAGAACCACAGCCAAACAGCATGGCGGCTTTCTCAATATAGCTTTAGTCGACCGAAAGGAACAACCATTACATCAGTCCGTGGTCCGCCATCCGGGTATCCTGTCAATCCTGTTCATCCTGTCAGTCAACTTCCGCCGGTTTTCGACAAGGACAGGATGGACAAGATTTACAGGATGAGGTCGTTCGGCGGTTGCTGCAGACGCGAAGCGCGAGATCTTCAGCAAGTTCGCCACCCAATCGATTTCGCGTTGTGTCGTGGTCGGCAAGGATGGGCGCATTGGGTTCCCGGTCGTCTTCCCTCATCGTTAAAGACCCGCGGCGGCGGTATCGGTATCGACGGGATTGGCCTTGGCTTCCTCCTAAAGCGGGCGGGGCAATGAGGTCAAAGAGGCGAAGGGTGCGAAGGGGAGGCAGGGGGGATTTGTTGGTGCTGTCGTTGGTATTGGGCTTGGGCGCGAATGTTGGCGAGTTGGGTGGCCTGGCCGATGGCTTGCCACTTCGCGGACTGGGCTCGGGCCTGTCGCTGAGGGCGATGAAACTTCTCCCCGCGATAATCCGAGCCCTGCAGATGAGCTATAAAATTTGAAATCACGCCACTGATTCGACGGGCCAAATCCGCCAACGAAACATGCGCCTGGGTGGTGATGTAGGCTTGATCCACTGCGATCTGGAGTTGAGCGCGCACCTCGCCGCACGAGCCTTTGTCGACGTAAAGGAATTGGACGAATTCCGTGCTGGTACCGCGCTCGAAGCCTTCGGCGACGTTCGACATGATGGAAACAGCCGCACGGCGAATCTGGTCTGACAAGCCATAATCCTTGGCAAACGCGCCGGCACGGGTCTGGGCATAGACGGCGTTGGTCAAC
>JANXQE010000036.1 GCA_025356925.1 Limisphaerales bacterium
CAGTCCCTTCTGGATTTCTGACAATCATTCCGGGTTTTCTACTCTTTACAACAGCAGCGGCACGCCCCAATCCCTCATCGTCACTATCCCACCGCCGGCCCACGGCACGCCTCCAGCCGCGCCGACGGGAACGATCTTTAACAGCACTACCGGCTTCGCGGTGGGCACGAACGGGCCAACGCGTTTCATCTTCGCGACCGAGGATGGCACCATTTCGGGATGGAACGGCGGAGCCAACGCGCTGCTGAAGGTGGACAACTCAGCGACGGGAACGGTCTACAAAGGGCTGGCCGCCGGCAGTAGCGGCGGCAGCAATTACCTGTTCGCAACTGACTTTCACGGAGGGAAAATTGATGTCTTCGATGGTAATTACGGCCCCGCTTCTTTGCCAGGGTCATTTGCCGACTCGACGATTCCGGCGGGTTTCGCCCCGTTCGGAATTCAAAACGTCAATGGCCGACTTTACGTCACTTATGCCAGGCAGGACGCCGCCAAGCACGATGATCAGAAAGGCCCCGGCAATGGCTATGTGAACGTTTTCGACACCAGCGGCAACCTCATCAAACGGCTGGCATCACAAAGCGTGCTCAACTCGCCTTGGGCCGTTGCGCTTGCGCCGACGGGGTTTGGAGCGTTCGCCGGCGCCGTGCTCGTTGGCAATTTTGGAGATGGCCGGATCAACGCTTTCAACGCGGTGACTGATGCTTGGCTGGGCACCGTTAACGACACCAACGGCAGTCCCTTCTCAGTGGATGGCTTGTGGGGGCTCGCCTTTGGTAACGGCGCGAATGGGGGAGACACTCACACGCTCTACTTCACAGCCGGCCTGAACGGCGAGGCAGACGGGCTGTTTGGCAGTCTCGCTCCCATCTCTCCAGTCTTCACCGGAGCAGCGGATGCCGGACTGGCCTCCTCGTTCAGTTGGGCGGGTGGAGTGGGGCCTTTTCTTTTGCAGAAGAAGTCGAGCTTGTTGGATTCCAGCTGGGTTGACGTTTTGACCAGCGCGAATCGGACTGTGACCATAGCCAAGGACAGTCAGAGCAGCGTCCTGCGGGTGGGGGCACAGTCTGCTAAGACAGTGTTGCCGTTCACGGTGTTGCTCAACGGTGCCTCTGAAGTTCCTCCCGTCACGACGGAGGCCACCGCTCTGGGGACTCTGACGCTCGAGGGGAGCAATCTCACTTACAACATTAATTTCGCAGGGTTATCGGCGCCCGCGACCGCCTCCCATATTCACGCCGCGGCAACCGCGACGAATTCGGCAGGCGTAATCATCCCGCTCAGTGTTCCTGCCGCCACGTCAGGCACCATCGGAGGCCGCGCCGATGTGACGCCGGATCAAGTGGCGGACATCCTAAACGGAATGGCTTACGTGAATATCCACACCACGAATAACCCGGGTGGTGAGATTCGTGGGCAGATCGTACCGCTCCATATCGTGGGGACCTTAAATGGCGCGTCCGAGGTCTCCCCGGTGGACACGACAGCCACTGGCTCGGCTTCTCTAACATTAATCGGGAGTGAGTTAATGTACACTATCAGCTATTCGGGGTTGTCGGGTCCGGCCACCGCTTCTCATATTCACGGCCCAGCCGATCCTGCTCAAAACGCCGGTGTGTTGATCCCCTTGAACCCTCCTGCGACCGCCTCGGGCACGTTCTCGGGAACGGTGTCGCTGGACCCAACCAATCTGGCCTATCTCCTCGCCGGCCAGACCTACATCAATATCCACACGGCGACAAATTCGGGTGGAGAGATCCGCGCGCAGATTTATCCGTTTCAATTCAGCGCAAATTTGAACGGGGCTTCGGAAGTTCCGGCCACGCCGTCGGCGGGTTCGGGTACCGCTTCAATGACATTGCTCAACAGCGTGCTCACGTATAACGTAGCTTTTACGAATTTACTGTCCGCCGCCATCGCCGCTCACATCCACGGCCCGGCCGATTCCACGCACAATGCCTCAGTGCTCGTCCCCTTTAATGCGCCCGCCGCGAGTTCCGGGGCATTCTCCGGCTCGGCCACGCTCAGTTCCCAAGTGCTGTTCGACCTGGTCACGGGGCTAAGCTATGCCAATGTTCACACGACCAATTATCCGGGTGGGGAGATCCGAGGTCAGGTGCTGCCGCAGAACTAGCGCCGCGAGTCAGCAGGGCTGAGCGGTTTGCGCCGAGGTCAATGCAATCAACACAATATGAGTGACGCGGTGTATTGTCGTGGATCGGCGAGGACGCCCGTCATTGCTTAAAGCGGAACAATATCGCTCCTGAACCGTCTTACCTCACCCGACAGCAAACTGCCGGGTTGATGGAAGCAAATATCTGAATCTTCCGTGAACTTCTATCGACCAAGGTTGTGGCTGCTACTCTGGGTTGTTGTCGGGTTGGTGGGTTGGCTTTTTGTTCGTCCGCTGACGGCGCTTGGTTCTGCCACCTTGACCGTAACCATCGGAGATAACTTTTTCTCCCCGCACAATCTGACCAATACCGTGGGTGACAACGTGAAATGGAGCTGGGGCGGGATCGGTTCGCACTCCAGTACCGGCTCTGGTATCACCCCTCTCTGGGATTCCGGGATCCACGGAAACGGCTTTGTGTTTACTCAAACGTTTTCGGTGCCTGGGAATTTTCCCTTTCATTGTGTCGTGCATTCGGGCATGTCGGGGAACATCACAGTTACGGCTCCGCCGACGAATGCGCCACCCGCTATTTCCATCCTTTCGCCGACCAACGGCGCCACGTTCGCCGCCCCCTGGTCGGGTACGATTTCGGCCACGGCGTCAGATAGCAACGGTACCGTGCGGAAGGTGGATTTCTTCGCCGGTTCGACGATGCTGGGGATAGTAAGCAACCCCTCGGGCGATCTGAGTTTGAAGACAACGAACCTGGCGGCGGGCAGCTATAACCTCACCGCCGTCGCAACCGACGACCAGGGTGCAACCACTGCTTCCGCAAGGGTGACCATCGCTGTGGTGGCACCTGCTCCCATCTGGTTGAGTTTACCGCAGTGGCTGTCGAGTGCCGGTTGCGAGTTCAGTTACACGACCAGCCCAGGCTTAACCTACGTGGTCAAAAAATCGGTGAATCTGAAGAGTTGGACTCCCGTCGCCACGAATACCGCGGACGGCGCTGCCGTGACCTTTCTCGACAACACCGCGACGGCTCCCTGGAATTTCTATTCCGTCTCACTCCTGCCTAACCCCTGACCCTGAGCCTGCTGACTCCCGGCTCCGTCCTTCTCAAGATCTGAAACTGGCTCGGCGGCCTGCCAAAAGCTTGGGCCTCACAAACCGTAACCGGATGAGCAGACATCCGGCCCGTGATCGAATCCGGCGCGACCCCGAGAATTACCGGCGCGCTGTGTCTGCGGAAGGACGACCCTGTGCTTGGACTCAGACGGAAATCCAGGCATAACCACAAATAAGGCGGAACAAAAAGTAACTTCATATCTCATAAGTAACGAACCGATGTGGGGCTTGGTAAAATCTTGAGGATGCGCAATATGAATAAGGCAAGGTGTGTGCGGGTTTTCTTCCTGTCGTTTGCCAAATGCTTGGCTGGCTGCGCCGTTCTCGCAGCAGTTCCCGCATCCGCGGCGGTTGCGCGCGTGAACGTGGTGGATTTCGCTTTCAGCCCCGCGAACGTCGTGGTGAACGTCAACGATGATGTCGCCTGGACGTGGTTGGGCGCGTTCCTTCATTCCACCACCAGCACGGCCAGTCTGTGGGACTCAGGACTTCAGAGCACCGGGTTCAACTTTACCAACACCTTTAAGTCCGCCGGCAATTTCCCCTATATATGCTCGTTACACCTCTTCGCGGGGTCCGTAACCGTGCAAGGTCAAGCGCAGTCCAACGCCCCACCGATCGTCTCCATTACCACCCCAACAAACGGCTCCGTGTTCGCCGCACCGTGGACGGGAACCATCCAGGCCGCGGCATCCGATAGTGACGGCACCGTTGCCGAAGTTGACTTCTTGGCGGGAACTACCTTGTTGGGAATCGTTACCAACCCTCCGTCCGGCCCAAGTGTCGAGCTCACCAATTTCGCCGTTGGCAATTACACGCTGACGGCGGTCGCTGCCGACAACGGCGGAGCCGTCACGACCTCGCCCGGGATCAACATCAGCGTCGTCGCCCCAGCCCCTATCACGCTCAGCTCGGCGCGACGTCCATCCGTCACCGCTTTTCAGTTCGACTACGCCGCTACGCTCGGCCTGAGTTATGTGGTTGAGCGGAGCGCCGATCTGAGCAACTGGGTGCCCCGGAATACCAACACTGCCGGAGCCAGCACGGTTAACTTCTCCGACAATGCCACGACAGCCAGGGCAAACTTTTATCGCATCAGGCGGCTGCCCAACCCATGACCTTCAATCGCCAACGAGCCAGTAATCTCGTTTGCAGTCATGGTGGACTCGAGAGTCCAAAACTCGCCTGGCGGCTGGCCTGTCTCGTTGTCT